>NZ_JBGTZA010000019.1:0-45403 GCF_041807805.1 Streptococcus sp. E29BA | reverse complement strand
TGGTTAGTATCGGTGTTATCACCTGAGTCGTTATCGGCGTTATCGCCTTGGCTGCCACCATTATTCTGGTCATCGCCTGGGGTTGTGTTTGAATCAGTTGAATCGCCTGGTGTGCCTGGATTTTGACCTGGATCGTCTGATTGATTGCCAGAATCTGAATCACCATGGTCTGAGCTGGTACTACCTTCTTGGTCTGCACCGGTGTGTTCGCCTGTGTTGGTCTCCGTGTTACCATCTTGGTCGCCGCCGGTGTTGCTGTCGGTATCTGTTGTATCACTTTCAGCACTTATCTGTGAACCAAATAATGCTAATTCACGTAAGGTTAGCATGGTTGGCGTTGCTGGTCCTCCAGCTGTTTGCTTGGCTTCTAGCAGCGTCAACACCACACGATCTGCTTTAACTCCTGCTTCTCCAAATCCGTGGCTGACCTCCGCCTGTTCATACGGTACAAGAAGTTCACCAGAGCTATAGACAGTCTCATCACCTCGGAAAGCTTCAACTTGGTACTTGGTCAACGTACCATTATTGTTAATACGCTTACTAATCAATAACCCGTGAAGGTCAAGTGGCTGACCATTTTTAACGGTGATTGTCACTGTCTGTGGTAACCGCCAAGCTTCTGGATAAGCGCCGTTAACATAGTTGGATGACATGTCCCACTTGAGCTCAGCAACAGTTGCCTTGTTGCCATCAAGTAGTTTATCTGGCTCAGCACCTGGTTGCCATGCTTCTGCTCGACCTGCTGTGATTGCAAGCAACTTGTTATCAATCTTACTTAGTTGATTGCGATTCGTGTCATCAAGTGTTGTCACAACATTGACACGATGCCCATTGATATTACTAATATCACCATTGACCACTTCTAAAATTAGCTTCCCTTTATCCGTTGGCTGAATGCGGTAGGCCAAGGTATTGCCGCTTCGCTGGTCAATGAAGGTTGCACGGTTACCGTTTGAAAGCAATAATTCTGGACGATTGGTTGGTAGAACAGAATAGTCAAAGCTAATCAAAGCAGTCGTATCGTCCTCAAAAACAACAGATGTCACGTTGTTATCTGGCAATTTTGGTTCAGGGCTGGTCAAGAATGTCCAGTTGAACTTGCGATAATACTGGGTATAATCGTTCTGACCGCCTTCACTATGTTCGTAGAGCAAGCCAAACTCATCGTTGCCCAAGTATTGCAGAGAGTTATAGGCAAAGCTACCATCTTGAATCAAACGATGGTTAATCCAGTTCAACTGACCATTTTCTGTGACTTCCGCCAGACGCACATGACCGTTGGTACGACCTGGACCGTTGGCATTGGCAAGCACCACATATTCCTTACCATCACGCTCTACACGAACAGCAGATAGCTGAACATAAACGTCCGGAACATCAATCAAGGTTTCAAGGTCATTTTGCCACGTTGCTCCGCCATCCAAACTAGTCGCCATATGCACCTTACCTTTAAGATTGCGCATGAACATTTTGAGGTGACCATTATTTAGTTGCAATAACGTTGCTTCTGTCATTTGTTCGATACGATTATCCATATCTCGCAAATTCAGAACCGTGCCATCAGCAAGTCTACGATTATCATTGACAGACTCTCCAGAATGCCAAGTTTCGCCGTGGTCATCTGAGTAGAAGACCATTGATGACTGCGAATTGTTAATGGCAGAATTACCAATAAAGTTGGTGGCATAAGCTGGGATAACCAGACGTCCCTTGTGCTCTCCTGTGTGCAAGACGACACCTGTGCCTGGACCGATGCCCATAAAGTTCATGTACTCTTTATTTTTCTTGAGACTGGCTGTTAAGTCTTTTGGTCGTGACCAAGTTACCCCATCATCATCACTGTAAGACATCCAGATATGCATGCTTGGAGCAACCTTAAACGGTGAGCTTGAGTTGGTCTGATAATAAACATTACCGATTAAAGTATTTCCTTGATAAATATCCCCTAAGTTAGCATAGTGTTGGCTATTGTCATTAACATTAACACGGTAGTCTGTGGCCTCTCCAGCTGGTGTATAAACCACACCGTTTTCACGAATGGTATAAGCAGCTGTCTCTCCGGCCTTATAGAGGTTCAGATAAGACTGTTCTCCAACTGTTGTGTATGATGCTGGACGACGATTGGATAACCCAAAAGCACCTTGCATTTCTGGGAACATATCATAGAGGGCAAAGATACGTTTTGTCGTTGGTTCTTGTACCAAGCCTGGGTCAATGGTCATTGGGTTAAAATTAGGATTGGCTGGATTTGGATTATTTTTCAAATCAACAATCTTAATGGTATCTCCCCAAGTGGCACCATTGTCTGTGCTTCGTTTGATGCTCGTTGCAATATCTCCCCAGTCACCTGATGTCGTATGGCGCTGGTCAGTAGCAGCAATCAGTGTGCCATCAAGCGTCTTCAGCAAGGCTGGAATACGGAAGGCATGCACGCCATCTCTGTTCTTCTGACCATTTCGACCGCTCTCAAAGACGGCAGCCTTAGCTGTCGCTACCTCGCCTGGATTGGCTGGTAAGTCGTAAGGTACACGGATAAAGGCTTCTGAACGTTCAACAACCTCTTCAGCTGTCAGAGCCTTATTATAGAGGGTGAAGTTCCTGATATCCATGCCAGCAACTCCCCAAACTGGACCGTTCACGCGCTGGGCAGCACCTAGCTGAGCGTGAGTTAAGTTTGTGATTGCCTTGAACACATCTGGCTCAATGTCTTTAGACTGTGATAGCACGCCATTGACATAAAGTTTTACTGTGTTTTGACCATTTTCTGGATTTTTTCCATAGGTCATCGCTACTGCATGCCACTCCCCATTTTTCACACGTTCAGTTCCTGCATTTAGGTCAATGGTAACGCTTGGGCGAATTTCTGCACCGATTTGACCGTTTTTAGCGTACAAAACAGTGTACTGGTTTTGATTGTTGCCACTGGTGGCGTTAAAAATACTATAGAATGCTGGAGCATTTTGTGGTACACGATATTCCACATAAATGGTTCCTTCTTCTGCTGTTTTCAGATAGTCCTTAACATCATCCTCTAAGACAATCTTATTTCCTGTAGCACTTGCTGTCTGCTGGTTGCTCAGCTGTTTGATAATTGGATTAGCTGGTTTTGGTGCTTCTGGACTTACCCCATTGTCTGGCTGTTCATCCGTAGCATCAGGAGAAGCAGTTTCTCCCGGTTGAGTTAGGACTTTGTTTAGGGTCAGTTCTGCAGCACTAGCAAAGCCACCTGTTCCTTCTAAAATTTTCAACTGAATATGGTTGGTCGTCAGCGGTGTGAAATTAGCTACTTTTTCAGCGGCATCATTTGCCCACTGACCTTCAGCAATCTTGGTCAACTGCCCTTCTACCTTAGCGTAGACTTCATAGCGACGAATATGCCCATTTGTCCCAGACTGGCGTGGGAGGTAGGTCAAACTTTGCAGTGCAGTTGGCTGTTTCAGAGCAATATCAACAGTGTAATGTGGCTGTTTATTTGTCCAATGGCTATGCCAAATGGTGCTTGAATTTCCATCAAAGGCTTTATCAATCTGTCCACCATGCTCGGTATCCTGACTATTAGTGGTCAGATCTGCTATTTCCGAAGGGCTAACAACCAATGGACTCACATAAGGATCGTGAGTCAAGTCAAGGCGATGAAGCGTTCCCTTGAAGCCAGCGATATAGTTTAGCGGGAGGACAAAGGTTGTGTGGGCTAGATTTGGGTGAGCCGCCTGTGGTAGACGGGCAATCTTAACATCATCGACATAAACATCTGTTTTGAGTTCCTTGGTGACAAAGGTCACTTTGTAGCGGCGCCCTGCTTCCAAGGTCTTGTCAAATTGGATATGGAGGTGCTCGTTAATATAGGCCAGCTTACCGTCTTGGTCTGAGAGGAAGATGGCATTTCGACCATCAGTTAAAATGCCTTGAGGACCTTCACCAGTTGGGGTCACCTCCAAGGTCAACACAACATCAGGTCCAACTTGACCTAATCCCGTTTCCAGATAAGAATGGTTGTTTGCAAAGACCAGCCCATCTGCACCTGCTGTAACACCTTCGCCTTGAAGGTCAGCTAAACTCTCTTTTGTTATTGTCGCATGGTCAATGGCAGAGCGGAACTCTGGATTGGTTCCAGGGGCATAGACACGGTCTTGAGGCAGGGTTTGTCGGTTGGCAAATGCTGTCGCTAAACGTGGGGAACCCCATGTTTTCTCAGCAGTAACACCCATGGTCACAAAGAAGCGTTTGAAGACATCAT
Organism: Streptococcus sp. E29BA; assembly: GCF_041807805.1. Classification (NCBI taxonomy): domain Bacteria; kingdom Bacillati; phylum Bacillota; class Bacilli; order Lactobacillales; family Streptococcaceae; genus Streptococcus; species Streptococcus sp. E29BA. Next base: position 41,166 of record NZ_JBGTZA010000019.1, on the reverse strand, counting down.
AAGAAGTAATACCTGTCTCATGCAGGTCAATGTTGTCGTTCCAAACCGCATGACCGCCACCGATAATTTGAGGGTGAGAGGCAGGATAGGCAGGACCGCCACCTGTGCGGAAGTCATTCGGTGTCCAGCGGTCATACTGTGTCGTATAACCAGCATAGTCACCGTAACCACCGACAGAACCACTACCGCTCGGTACACTATAGGTTGGATTGTCGGTGATGTTGATCACCTTAGCTCCCATAGACAGAGCAAGATTTGGATGGTGCCAGCCCACGTTCCAGACTTGAAGCTCCGTTCCACGACCATCAATGGCTTGGTCACCTGACATAAAGGATAGTGACCCCCAGAAACGTGGTGTTTTGCCTTTTTCCTTGATATATTGAAGCATGTCTGCCAAGTAGCGACGGTAGTGAGCCCCCTCACCATAATATTCATCCGTTCCGATATGAACAGTTGTAACATCCTTGAGCGGTGCATCCTCATCGAAGTAGAGTTTTTGGTAGACAGATTTGACAAAAGCGAGTGTTTCGTCATATTTTTCTCCCAAGTCTAACATCGCAACGCGCTCAACATTATGTTTGCCACGATGGAGAGATGCCCCCTTATACATGAGGTCTGGACGGACTTTGACAAAGGACAAGGCGTGACCTGGCGTGTCAATCTCTGGTACAAGGTTAATGCCTAAATCACCAGCCAGACGGACCAAGGCTCTGAGTTCGTCTTTCGTATAATGGTCTTTTGACGTTAGGCGAACTCCATTTTCACCAACCACATCAATCTCAGCGCGGAAACCTGTGCTAGCGTTATTGAGTACGTAGTCCAGCTCTTGCTCTGGAGTCAGATGTTTATCCTTGATATGCTCTTTGAGGAAAATGTAGTTATCGTTGAGGTGCAACTGCAGGTCATTCATCTTGTAGTAGGCCATATTTTTCAACATCTCAACGACGGTGTTAAATGGCACAAACTTACGACCTGTATCTAGCAAGAAACCACGGTGACTGAAGCTTGGGAAATCACGAATCTCACCATTTTGCAAGTTACTTTCACCCAGCTGCAAGAGCGTGCGAGTGGCATAAAAAGCTCCTGTATGATGGTCTGCTTCAATGGTGATGACACCGTTATTAATTGTGATGCCATAGCCCTCTTGACCATAGCCTTTGTCGCTAACTTTTTTGAACTCGATCCGCTGAGCAGCTGTGCTATCGCCCGTTGACAAGGTTAAGCCACGGCTTAGCAGGTCCTCGCGGTAGAGCTCAGCAGCTCTACCAAAGTTGCTATCATCAGCAACAATCACAGTATCAGCTGTAATCGTGCTGATCCCCTCTACCCCGTGCCACTGCTGGACAACGGGAACAACTGCTGGTTTTGTGCCAACGCCCTCATCAGCGTATCGACCAGTCACTGCTACCTCAAATTCCTTAGTCGCAACAGCAGTTCCCAAGGTTTGTTTGAGCATAACCTTAACGGTTTGATTAGTCAAGGGCTGGTAAACACGACCAGTTAAATCAATCACCCCTTGCTTGTCGCTACCAATTAACTCTACTCCTGTCAGCTCTGGCAAGACTAACTGAGTCTTTGTATCGTTGAACGCTAGGGCATCAATTTGCTCCAAGCGAGTTGGCAAGGCACTGTCTGATGGATTTGAGAAGGCTCTCACCTCACGCACCCCAACGTTGTTCCAATTGATGGTGCCTGGAACTGACTCTAAAATATCTAATTTTAAGTAACGAGCAACCACTGGTGCAGCAAGATTAACAACCTCTTCTGCTGCTGGTGTCCCGCTTGAACGTTCATAGGCCACAAGCCACTCCCTTGTTTCGGGATTAGCATTAGTAGCATCACTTGTGGCATAAGACAGGCGCCATCGTCTAACATTCGGATCAGGAGCATTCTTACCAGCATTGTCCCGCTTGTCCCAATCGATTTCTACTCGCTCAATGTGCGTATCGTTAGGCAAGGTCAGGGTTAAGCTCGGTTGTGAAGGGTTACGATCAGTCGCCCAACGAGTTGTCGCATCGCCATCAACTGCCTTTTCAGCTGTAAAGCTCGTACCTGTTTCAACATCTGATGCTGTCACTTCTGCAGCTTTCAGATGATTGGTATTTGGCGTCGCCAATGGCTGAGCTGTTGCTGTCAGTATCACTGTCTCTGGTGATTCCGATGTTCCCGCCGAACTCGTTACGCCACCTGTTTCTCCACTTGCAGGTGGTTGCGGTGCAGAACCTTCAGCTAAAACAGTCTCATGCCCAGCTGCTGCTCCCAAGGCCAAGGCCGAATACAGGACAACAATCCACTTGCCCTTAGATTTTCTGAGTTTTTTCTTCTGAATCATCAAAAGCCTCCTGTTTGTTATATCATCATTTATATTGTATTCGCTTTCTTATTACAAGTCAAGTGTTTATCAGTAAAAATAAGTAAAAATAAGTAAAAATAAGTAAAAATAAGTAAAAATAAGTAAAAATAAGTAAAAATAAGTAAATTAAATACAAAAAAACTGAAGAAAATCCATCTTGCATTCTCTTCAGTCTTAACACTACTATTTTGATAACTTTTAAAACAGGTTTAATCAGATATTTTAAATATTCTTGCCGTCTCTGCACGTTTACTGTTCACCGTGATTATAGATCCCCAATCCGATGCCACTCCTTAGCCATTCTCAAGAAAGACTTTGTTGCCTGAGAATGGCGTCGCACCCATGCTTTACCGATTTTCCTATGGCTTTATTCGGTGAAGCATCCGTGGGAATGGAATGGCTTCACGGATGTGCTTGGTTCCTGCGACAAAGGTGACCATCCGCTCGATACCAATCCCGAAACCACCATGTGGCACTGAGCCGTACTTGCGAAGGTCAAGGTAGAACTCGTACTCTGACTTGTCCATGCCAAGAGCATCCATCTTAGCAACCAGTGCCTCGTAGTCGTCCTCACGCATGGAACCTCCGATGATTTCCCCATAGCCTTCTGGCGCCAAAAGGTCGGCACAGAGCACGCGCTCAGGATTTCCTGGAACTGGCTTCATGTAGAAGGCCTTGAAGCTGGCTGGGTAGTTGACGATAAAGGTCGGTACCCCAAAGTAGTTTGAAATCCAGGTTTCATGTGGTGAACCAAAGTCATCTCCATACTCCATGTGCTCATAATCAGCGTCTTCGTCATTTTCGTGAGCTTGTAAAAGCGTCACCGCATCGTCATAAGACACCCGCTTGAAGGGCTGGTCGATGTAGGATTTCAGCAAGTCCACATCCCGCTCAAGAGTTTCAAGAGCCTGCGGTGCACGATCGATCACCCCTTGAATCAGAGCTTTGACATAGGCTTCTTGCAAGTCCAGAGATTCATCGTGCGTCAGGAAAGAATACTCTGCATCCATCATCCAGAACTCGGTCAAGTGACGACGGGTTTTGGATTTTTCTGCACGGAATACCGGACCAAAGTCAAACACACGCCCCAGTGCCATGGCACCAGCTTCTAAGTAGAGCTGACCAGACTGGCTCAAGTAAGCTGGCTGACCAAAATAGTCCGTTTCAAAAAGCTCTGTTGAGTCTTCCGCCGCATTCCCTGACAAAATCGGGCTGTCAAACTTGATAAAGCCATTTTGATCAAAGAAGTCATAAGTCGCATAGATGATAGCATTGCGGATTTGCTGAATGGCCACCTGCTTGCGCGAACGCAGCCAGAGGTGGCGATTGTCCATGAGGAAGTCCGTGCCGTGTTCTTTCGGTGTAATCGGGTAATCTTGGCTATCACCGATCAGCTCGATGTCCGTAATGTCCAGCTCGTAGCCGAATTTAGACCTCTCGTCCTCTTTGACAATACCCGTCACGTAAACAGAACTTTCTTGGCTCAAGCGTTTGATAAGGTCAAACTTCGCTGTTCCTTCCTCTTCACCGAATGTCTCAATGAAGTTTGGCTTGAAGGCAACTCCTTGGAAAAAGGCAGTCCCGTCACGCAGTTGCAAAAAGGCAATCTTGCCCTTACCTGACTTATTGGCCACCCAGCTACCGATGGTCACTTCCTGACCAACATGGTCTTTAACTTGGTTAATGGTTACTAATGTTCTAGTCATAATCTTCTCTTTTCTACAAAAATGATTTTTCTTTTTTGATACTTCCTGATGTCGTATGGACGGCAGAGCTAACACGCCAATCCCTATGGGGACTTGGCTAAGCTCTGCACTAGTTCTCACCTAGAAATAGATTCGATTTCTAGGTGAGAACGTCGCAGCACCCACTCATTTAGTCATAGGTGTGGCTCGTTACATTTCTTCCATATATTCTCTCAATCGTCTAACCGCCTCTTTTAGGGTCTCCATATCCGTGGCATAGCTGAGGCGAAGATGACTAGGAGCTCCAAATCCTGCTCCTGTCACCAGAGCGACACCTGTTTGCTCCAAGATATCATTGGTAAAGACGGTCACATCATCAAAGCCTTTCAGTCTCATGGCCTCTGACACCTCTGGAAAGAGGTAGAAGGCTCCTTCTGGCTTGACCACTTCAAAACCTTTCACCTCATTCAAGAGCGGATAAATAGTGTTTAGTCGTTCCTCAAAAGTCGCTCGCATGGCTTCAATTGGCTCTTGGTCACCCGTCAGCGCTTCGATGGTAGCATACTGGGAGACAGTGGTCAGATTAGAGGTCGTCTGGCTGATGATTTTACTCATGGCAGCAATGACGTTTGTCTGCCCTGTCGCCCAGCCCACGCGCCAACCCGTCATGGCATAGGTCTTGGACACCCCATTGACCACGATGGTCTGCTGACGAATGGCTTCTGATAGGCTGGAAATAGGGGTAAAGATCGCTCCATTGTAGACCAAGCGACCATAGATGTCATCAGCCAAAATCAGAATATCATGTTCGACTGCCCAATTTCCAATAGCGGTCAATTCATCAGCTGTGTAAATCATCCCTGTCGGATTAGAGGGCGAGTTCAATAGCAAGACCTTGGTCTGTTGCGTTCTCGCCTGCTCTAGCTGGTCAACTGTGACTTTGAAGTGCTGCTCTTGTCTTGCTTCAACAAAAACAGGTTTGCCTCCTGCCATCTCTAACTGATCAGCATAAGATACCCAGTAAGGGGTCGGAATCAACACCTCATCACCAGCATTGATAACCGCCATGAAAAAGGCATAGAGGATAAATTTGGCACCCGTCGCCACCACGACATCATTCTGGTCAACAGAGTAGCCGTAATAGGTCTCATAGTAACGACTGATGGCTTCCTTTAGAGCTGGCAGACCGCTCGCTACGGTGTAAAAACTAGCAGAGCCATTCTCAATCGCAGCCATCGCCTCTTGCTGAATATGCCGAGGGGTCACAAAGTCAGGCTCTCCCAAGGTCAATTCTAAAATATCTCGCCCTTGAGCTTTTAGACTCTTAGCACGCGCCGCTGCCTGCAAGGTCACACTTTCCTGCATGGACAGGACACGGTCAGATAACTTGGTCATACGCTTCCTTTCTCTAGCCCCAGACGGTGATTAAGTCACCTGTCTCAGCATCAAAAATATAGTATTTTTCCTGACTTTTAATCTCCCAGACAAGTCGGTTGTTATGGCGACCAGCTACTACTCGTTGAGGCACTAGCCCCTCCTCTTCAGCTCGCTTTAGGAGTTCCTCATGACTCAATAGGTTGTCAAGACTGATCAGTTCAGGCTGTTCTTGATGATCTGACAAGAGAAGTAAAATGTCCTGTTCATTGTCATCCTTCCCTCTTATGCTGTAATAAGTGTCTGCGCCATTAAACACTGCAACGTCACTCACATCAGTCAATTTAGCATAATCCCTTGCCAAGTGTTGCAACTGATGTTGTGCGGTCAGGCGTGGTGAAATCGCCAGATAAAAAAATACTAAACCAGTCAGCAGCATCAGGACTAGGCTTAACCCTAGCCAAGTGATGACTGTTTTAAACCAATTCCAACGTTCACTCATTAGCCCTCTCCTTGTTTATTTAGCCTTATCTGGCTTATCCTTATTATTATAGCAAAAATCTTGAATTTGGGGTAGGATTTTCTCAATTTTTTCAAGGGTCGTCTCTGCCTGCTGCTCTAGGATGTTCAACAGATCTTTACCGTAGGGCTTGGTGACCAAGCGACTATCTAAGATTAAAACTGCAGAGCGTTGGTATTCTCGGCGAGTTCCTCTTCCGAGTGCTTGTTTTAAGCGTAGACCCGCTAGAGGTAAGGCATAGTCATAAAAAGGCTGTTTCCCCTGTTCCTTAAGCTGGGTATTGATTTTCTTGACGAATGGGTCTTTAGGGTTATCGAACGGTAACTTCGGAATGAGAATAATCAGATTATCCTGATCAGCAAAATCTGATCCCTCCCAAAATGTCCCTAGACCTAGTAACACTTGATGTTCGCCTTTGTCAAATCGACGTTTAACGGCACTGGCATTGCCATGCAAATCTTGAGCAAGGTGGGGCAAGTCGATGGCGGCTAAGCGGTCTGAAACGGTTCGCAACATCTGTTTTGAGGTTAATAGGACGAGAATAGGGTAGTTCAGTTCTGATAACTGCCGTAAACGCGCAATCAGGGCATCGAGATAGTGCTCATCACTATCCTGTTTCAGTGTCGGCATACTGGTGTCGACCCAAATGTGCTGATTAGCTGCTCTGCCATTGTCCAACAAATGAACAGAGGAGTTAGGCAAACCTAAGAGATCGGGCAAGGACACGCGCTTGCTAATCGCAATAGTCGCTGAAATGAAATAAGCCTTGGCAGCTTGTAGAAGCTGAGGACTAATGTTCAAAAAATCAAGGTGCGCACCGACTAAAAAGGTCTGACGTTTTCCAGTTTGATAACTCGTTTCAAGCCAAAAATCAGCATAACCTGCCACAACTTCTCTTAAGTCGCGCAAATGTATCTGGTCATATTCGGCCAAATCCTGGCGCAAACTTTCTATCACTTGTTGCCCTACGTCACTGCCTTTGTGCTGATAATAGGTCGTCACCATCCGATTTAGCTGTCGTTGCAGACTTTCCAAAAGACGCCGGTGAAGCAAGTCCTGTTCTTGTCCCAGTAGTTGGTGAATGGTTACTAAGACCTTTGTGATATCTACACGCCGCCTTGAGCTGCTTTCCATAGCGAGGAAAAATCGCTGCGCCTCATCCACCACCAGCAACCTGTCTTTTAGGAGGTCTGGCTGAGCTTGCAAATTAGACAGCAAGAAGGCGTGGTTGGTGACAATAACTTGACTATTTTGAACACTCTGCTGGCAACGTCGCCAAAAATCAGCCTCAGCAAAGACAGAATAATCATTGAGGCGCCCTGAATGACCAAACTGGTCAATATAGGCATCCAGGCCAAATTTTTGACCAATCTCATCTAAATCTCCAGTTGTCGTTTCAAGTAACCAAACCAGAAGTTTCATCTTGAACAGATTAACCAAACGGTTACTATCTTCTTGTTGTAAACTATCTGAAAAAGTTTGTAAATCAAGGTAATGTTTGGAACTTTTTATGCTGGTCAAACGTATCTGAAAAACATGCGACAATCGTTGCCCTTCCTTGGTCATCAACTGCTCTTGTAACAATTTTGTAGGCACTGCTACAACGATTTGTCTCCCTTTAGCAGCTGCTAGCAAGGGCAAGAGATAACCGTAGGTTTTCCCCAGCCCCGCCTCACCCTGTATAAAGACAGGAGCTGTCTTTGCTAATTCTGAAGACACCACTGCCGCAAAGTCAGATTGCTTTGACCGATCCTCTAGCCCCAAACGCTTAAGATTAGCCTTAAATTCCTCTTCCAACGGCAAAGGCTGAGGCAACACGATCGGTTGTCTGATTAGCAAGTTGTCGACAGCCCACAGATGAGGCTGTGTTCTAGACGAAGCCTGTGCCAAGGCTAACTCAATCACCTGACCCGTTTCATACAAGAGATGATGAGCAAGCCCTGACAAACTCGTCAGGGTTTGCCTTGGCAATTGATGTAACACCTCTATAATGTTCAAAAATAGCTGAGCAGTCGCCAGAGCATCAGAAATCGCCGTATGGGCGGCATCTAAAGACAAACCTAACTCTTGACTGAGACTTTCAAGGCTATATTTTGCAAGCGTCGGAAAACAAACCTGTGCCAAATCAACCGTATCAACACGGGGCGCTCGTAATTCAAATCCCTCTAAAAATAAATGCTCAGCCAATAAATTGGCATCAAAATGAACATTGTGGGCGACAAAAACCCGATCTTCAAGTAAGTGATAAATGGTCTTAGCTACCTGAGAAAAATTAGGAGCAACTGCCAGCTGCTCATCTGTAATTCCTGTCAATGCTACAATAGACTTATCAAGAGACTGATGAGGATTGACATCCGTCTCGTAGGTTGTCACGATTTTCCCTTCTTCAATAATGACAATACCTACCTGAATAATCCTCGCAGTAGAACCCGTTCCCGTCGCCTCCAAATCAACGACCGCATAACTTGGTACAATTTTATCGTTCATGACTTAATTATAGCATAAAATAGCTAGAGTATTTACCTTCTTTCAATTCAAATAGGCACAATCACTCCTGAAGGCAGCAGCAAAAGCTTGTGATAATCGATTATTTTAAAAACAAGAAGACGCCTAGGATAAATCTCCTAGACGTTCCACTAACATTGACTTATTTTTCTAGTAATAAGCCATGTATCACATAAATAAAAAGTATATGGCTTAGAAGAGTCCATATTTGTTCCATCATGATACTATTATACCAAATTCACGATCCTATTGTTAGCAAAAACCATAAGACAGCACTTTACCGTTTCTTCCTTGAAACGGCTAGCTTTTCTAGACAAAAAGACCAACTCATTTAAAGCCGGTCCAAAAGAAAGTTATTAGATTTACTAACCCTTATCCTAATATGAAAAAACGGATAATCCTCAACTAATTCGTCATCCCATGTAAAACAGCAGGTAAGTCTAAGATACTTGCAATACAGATATCGCTTGTCTGTTGCATATTTTCAGGTGCATATTGCCCAAAGCCTTGCAAGACACGGATGACTCGCATTCCTATCTTTTTGGCAGGAATAATATCATTATCTATCCGATCTCCGATATAAATCGCCTGTTTAGCTGAAATGCCTGCCTTAGTGAGAGCATATTGAAATATTTCCTTATTTGGCTTTTTCATCCCTACATCGGACGAGGCAATTACTAACTCAAAGTATGGACGTATCTTCCACCCTTCTAAACGTCCCTGCAAGCCTAAACCTTGATTGGCAATAATACCTAGGCTATAAGTCTTTGTTAATGTTGCCAACATGTCTACAACACCTGGATAGACCGTTTCAAATGCATGAGACCACATTGGACGTTCCAAATCAAATGGAGCAAAGAAATTCCAAGCACTTGTTATTGGATCGGATCCTTCCTTGGCAAACTGCAGCATCTTATCATAAAACTTCTGCTCGTCTACCTCTATACCAATTTCTTGTAACTGATGTACGCACCGTTTAATAAAATCCTTATAAGCGAACTCTTCATCAATCAAGGTCGAACCAATATCAAAAAACAACCACTTTTTTCCCATCTCTCCTCCATCTACAAGAAAACAGCCTAGGTAAAACCGAGACTGTTTTTAATCTATGTCAGATTATTTTTTCAAGTTATTAACAATAGTAGATAACAGCCTAAAACAAGCCTAATTTTAACCTTTAAAAAACCTAATTTAGCTATAATGGATAAACTAGGGTAACACACAATAAAGGCAAAGGGTAATAAAAATAGGTAACAAATTGACGAGTTCAGCAGGCAAGGGAAAAGGACGATTAAACGTGCTTTTCTTTTTGCATCTAGATTTATTTTTTACGCTGTTTTTGTGCTATCTTCTAGCTCACGCCGCTAAGTTCTTCTAGCTTTTTTGGCTGATACCTTTTTCGTTTCTAGCCTCGATAAGCTCACTCATGATAGCAACTCTCATATCACTTTCTCGGATTTCCTCTAGTGACAAAAGTTCTTTCTGAATATCTCGCCAGTTACTACCAATAGCACCATTAGTTATCATTGATTTTCTCCGTATCAATAAATATCTTTACGATGTCCAAATTCAAGTGCCAAAATCACTAACTTGTCATCTTGAATATCACATATCAGCCTATAATCACCAATACGATAACGCCATTCGTTGGCATGATTACCCGTTAAACCCTTACCGTTGGCTCGTGGGGTTTCTGTACCGTCTAAATGCTTATCTACCCATGCAAAAAGCAGCCTTTGGATAGATTTATCTAGCTTTCTAATCTGCTTTTGAGCCTTTTTTGAATACTCTATACGGTACATTTACAAGCCCAGCTCTTTCTTAAAATCGGCATGGCTGATTGTTTCAGGGTCTGCTTGATACTCTGCATAGGCTTGCTTATAGATTTTCAAATCATACTCATCTTCAATATCACGCTCCAAGGCTTTCTTAAAAAGACTTGATAGGCTTTGTCCTGTGAGTTGGGCATAGCTCTTGAAAAAGACTTCTTCTTCTTGATTTAATCTGATGGTTACTGTACTCATGATGTTTACCTCGTTTCTTTGTGTTACATTGTAACACATTTATTAAGGATTGTCAATTAACATCATAGCATACTCACGCACCTCTCGCTACTGTATTTCTAGTGTTGCCTAGTGTTTTTAGTCTATCCTGCTTATCGTTGTCTGGATGCATTATAGCAGAAAAGCCCAGCAGGTGCTAGGCTTAGGATTGCAATCTTCGCTCTGCAATAGCCTTAGTTAAGGTCTGACTAAAGTTAATCCCTAACTCACGCCCCACCTTATCCGCCCATCTTGGGATTGTTAAGGTCTTTTTGATAGGCTCTTGCTGTCCTAGATATTCCGCCACATCAACAGTCACAAGCGAGATAAAAGACTTGTCTGGGTCATAAGTCAAGGTAAAATCGGCATCATCTTTGAATGGGTCATTATCAATCAAGGATAGGCTGTTAATGCTTGATGGTTGAGGTACTGGCTCGCCGTTCTCGATATAATGCGAGACCATCATACCTAGATATTCTGCTCCCATCGCCATAGCATCTGTAATACTACTTCCTTGTGTACCTGCCCCCTCAATATCGGGAAAATGTACAAAGTAAGGGACTGTATTTTCGCCCTCTGTATCGTCATAATAAAATAAAGCTGGATAAGTTACTAACATGTGCTACCTCCTGCAAAATCCAAAGAAAACCTAGGGCTAGCTTATAGTAGCCCTGCTTGCTTTCTAATACCCCGTTCGGTGTATTTATTGATTTCACCGTGGGGAACGGTTATCGGTCGCTCTCCTGCCTTTTCTAGCTTGATATGCGACCCCTTGCCACCCTTGGTCTTTATCCAACCATGAGCGGTCAAGAGCTTAACCATTTCTTTTTGTGTCATCGGCATAGTACTCTAGCTCCTGACAACTCTATTATATCATACGTGTCATACGTGTCAAGTGATTTAATCAAAAAAGCCCAAAAGGGCTAACATGTTGTAGTGACTAGTATAATCAACACGGAAAGTCTATCCCTCACAAGATAGCTCTCTACCAGATTTGCTCTTGTGGGCAGGTGTCGGCTATGCGACTTGATAACAAATTATAGCATATTTTACTGAAAATTAAAAGCTAAAACTTGCACCATCTATAAACGCCATATAAAGGCCGTATAGCGATTTTAGGCGGTGCGTGCCTATTTCTCTGACTAGGTAGCTAATCGCCTAATTTCCCCTGTTCTCGTGGCTTTGTGTGGCCTATGACAACCTTAGCCTAATCTTAGCCCTTTTTAAGGTCACGCTCCACCCTATCCAGTTCCTCGATGGCCTGCTTATGCAGTCTGCGAATATCAGTATCTGGCAAATTCAAACTTTGGGGCAAGTCTTTCCATTTTATACCGTCTCTGTACCTTACAAGCAAGATTTCACGGTGTAAAGGGCTGTCTAGTCTGTTGATTAAATCTATCACAGCTTGCCGTTTGGCTTTTAGCTGCTTAATGCTATCCAGGGTTTGCCCTTTCTCTGCACCAAAAATCAGCTTTTGGGGTAACAAAGGGGTAACAAATTGAAAAAAGCACCTTGGGAAACCGCCCCAAAGTGCTGGTATAGTAAGGTTTTACCCCTTACATACTATTTTTTCAAGTTATAGAATGACTTAATCCCTTTGTACTGAGCAACGTCAGCCAATTGATCTTCGATACGAAGCAATTGGTTGTATTTCGCGATACGGTCTGTACGTGAGAGTGAACCTGTTTTGATTTGACCAGCGTTTGTCGCAACAGCGATGTCAGCGATGGTTGAATCTTCAGTTTCACCTGAGCGGTGAGAAACAACAGCAGTGTAGCCAGCTTCTTTAGCCATTTCAATCGCTTCAAAAGTCTCAGTAAGTGTACCGATTTGGTTAACTTTGATGAGGATTGAGTTAGCAGCACCTTCTTGGATACCGCGAGCAAGGTAGTCAGTGTTTGTCACGAAGAAGTCGTCACCAACTAATTGTACACGTTTACCAAGACGCTCAGTGAGGGCTTTCCAACCATCCCAGTCGTTCTCATCCATACCATCTTCGATGGTGATGATTGGGTACTTGTTAACCAACTCTTCCAAGTAGTCAACCTGCTCAGCAGACGTACGAACGGCACCGCCAGGACCTTCAAATTTAGTGTAGTCGTAAACACCGCGCTCTTTGTCGTAGAACTCTGATGAGGCACAGTCAAAACCAATCATGATGCCGTTTTCGCCAGCTTCATAGCCTGCAGCTTCGATCGCAGCAAGAATGGTTTCTACACCGTCTTCAGTGCCTTCAAACTTAGGTGCAAAACCACCTTCGTCACCAACAGCTGTTACCAAACCGCGAGACTTAAGGATTTTCTTAAGGGCATGGAAGACTTCAGCACCCCAACGCAAACCTTCTTTGAATGATGGTGCGCCAACTGGCATGATCATGAACTCTTGGAAAGCGATAGGAGCATCTGAGTGAGAACCACCATTGATGATGTTCATCATTGGTGTTGGCAACACTTTAGCGTTGAAACCACCAAGGTAGTTGTAAAGTGGCACTTCAAGGTAGTCCGCAGCTGCACGCGCAACAGCGATAGACACACCAAGGATAGCGTTAGCACCAAGTTTACCTTTGTTAGGTGTACCATCAAGAGCAATCATCGCACGGTCGATACCTTGTTGGTCGCGAACGTCAAAACCGATAATCGCTTCAGCGATGACATTGTTCACGTTGTCAACCGCTTTTTGAGTACCAAGACCAAGGTAACGAGACTTATCGCCATCACGAAGCTCAACTGCTTCATGCTCACCAGTAGAGGCACCTGAAGGTACCATACCGCGTCCGAATGCACCTGATTCTGTATAAACTTCAACTTCAAGAGTTGGGTTACCGCGTGAGTCGAGGACTTCGCGAGCGTAAACATCAGTAATAATTGACATTATTGACTCTCCTTATGAGTTTTAATTTGTTACCTTTTTATCTTATCATAAAATGGCCAGATAATCAAATCAAAATCTTAAAAGTCCGTAAAAAGTTAAAAACGTGTATAATAGTTAGTGATTTCATCATAAGGAGACACTAATGACATTAGACCAAAAAATTCAACAGATGGCAACAGGCGAACATCGGCTTGACCCTGACCAACAGAGGCACTACCTCGGCACATTTGCTGAACGGGTGGTGCTTTTAGGGACAATAGCTAACGCTCAGCACCCCGTCTTCATCAAGAATCTTGACACCGTTCTGCAAGATTATCACAGAAAATACGCCCACCTTCACCTAAAGCTCTCTGCTCGTCTGGATAACGCTCTTGAAATATCTTACCTAAAAGCTGCTCAAGCAATTGGTATCCAAGCAACAGTTGTTGATGAGGATAAGGCACAGTCGCCTTATGGGTTTGTCCTTCATACAGATAAGGCTGAACAGCTATCAGAAATCGAGGTACAGGAACTCTATCCCGACTACTTTGTCGATGAGCCTACTCAGCCTACCAAAAAATCGCTCTGGAAAAAGCTGTTTGGTTAGATGAGATTAGTCACTAAATTCATCACACTAATACCAATTACAGCAATCGTCAAAGCTAAAAATAGTCCATTTACTTGCTTATCAGTCAAGCGGCGATGTCCCCATGTCCCAATCATTCCACCAGCAACGGCAACGACTATCAGCAGACCAACAAAGCCAAGGATAACTCCATAGCTCTGCCATTTCCAAACGATTAAGGCAATCTTGGGCAATTGTGCAAAGAAAGTCATAGCCAGAGAATACATGGCGGCTTCTTTGACCGTATACGAAAAGAGTATCACGAGAACAGCGATGTTAAGTGGCCCACCTCCAATGCCTAAAAAAATCGACAACATCCCGATGGCAAGACCTAAGAAAATAATCAACCAAGCATTCTTGACACGATAGGTGGGGAGACTTTCCTTTTTGATGTGATAGCCGGTGGTAAAGAGCAAAACAAGAATAAGAAGTCCTGCTTGCCAGGCTTTGACGGTTTCATTCGGGACACTACTGGTCATCTGATGAAACAGTTGCTCTCCCAAAAAGCCACCACAGACTGAGCCCAAACTTAGACCGACTAAAACCGTTGAATCAACAGTTGGCTTTATACGGAGTTGACGCACCAGCGAACTCAAACACATGGTAAAAACTGCGATTGACGAATAAGCGCCAATGACGACAGCAGAATCATAACCCAGTCTGTCAAAAATCGGCTTAATAATGGCGCCACCCCCAACGCCAGTCACAGCACCGATACAAGTGGCGAAAAATACAACTAAAAGGTAAATCACATAAATCATACTGACCTCCTATCTTGGCAATTAGATTAACTTATGAAAATCACTCTATTAACAAGCATAAATCGAGCAAACCTCTCTTTTTAGTCTACACTAAGTTCACACAAGCGGCAAGCCTCTTGACAGAGGCTAAGCCATCTGCTATCATTGACTTCCCTATCAACTAAGTAAAGGAGCAAAAATGACAACAGAAATTTGGGATGCTTACCTAGCTGATGGTACCCTTGCTGATTTGAAACTGACCCGAGGAGAGCCCATTCCAGACGGGTATTATCACCTAGTTGTTGAAGCCATGGTTTGCCATGAAGATGGGAGTTTACTTTTTGTCAAACGCGCTGCTAGCCGAGCGAGTTTCCCTAATTATTGGGAATTTTCTTGTGGTGGTTCTGCCCTAGCGGGCGAAATGGCAGAGCAGGCTATTAAGCGAGAAGTCTTAGAAGAAACTGGACTAAGCCTCGATAAACTGTCACTTTACAACACCTATTTTGACGATCGCTACCACTGCTACTTCCATATTTTTCAAGCCATGACGACAAACGATAAAAAGGCAGTCCAATTACAAATCGAAGAAACAGCTGATTACCGCTGGGTGTCACCATCAGAACTGCCCCTTTTCATTGAAAACCACCTCTTAATTCCCAGTCAAAAAGCGGCTATTACTGAACTTTTCTTACACTGAAAATATGTTCTTCCTCTGTCGACTGCCTGAATCCTTTATACCTTTGATTCATTACCATAGAAGGTTGGCATTATCGGTCAGCCTTTTTATTTTTACGATCAATGAGGAACTTATAGCACAATTAGATTAGAATGCTCAAATAATTGTTCTTTAGTTAACAACCATTACAAGGTTGATTTTTTATTGTGACATGATGTTCATTGCGTACAAAAGGACTGGAAAATTCCAGCCCTTTATTAAAATCTAATCATTTCTCTCGTTTTTTCATACGACGTTACAAACCGTTCTGTCACTCCTGGCTCAACAATTTCCAAAGCATAGGAAATTTCATCGAAGGCTGCACGGTAATCATACTCAACCTCAAAATAATGAAGAGCTGCTTCAAAACTAGCTTGGACATTCTTGTCAAAATTTCTGTAGCGGTTTGAATACTGTAACAATTGCTCGGTCAAGGTAGCATACTGGACAACGGTATAAGCTGTCTCTTCAAGCTTAGCCATGGCACTATCAGAGGCTTCAGTCAAACGATTGACTGCCTGAATATCGATGCGATGGCGGTCAAGCTCAGCCATGAGCGCTTCCACTTGTGAGCTAGTGGTAAAGAAAATGCTCAGAAATTCTTGTGGCACACCTGGCATATGGCGTTTTTCTATAAAACGTTTAATGATATGAAGACGGTTGATAGATTGCTCCATCAGCTGACGAGCTTCTACTTCTTTTTTATCAATCTCTTTAAGATGAGTCGTCAGAGATAACTGTTCTTGCTCGATACCTTCTAACCCTTTCACTGCCGTGCTATAACGCATTTCCAAAGTTGAGAATGGTTCTTCTGGCAACTGACTGTCATCCAAATGCGCCAATGAGCCTTCTTCCAATTTTTCAATCTGACGGCTTAACCCTTTCAGGGTACTGCTATCTGCATCATCCAGAATGTAGTACTGTTGCAAGCGAAGAATTTCTTCTTGTAACTTGCTATGATTAGTTTTCACATGCTCCAAGTAAGATGGCAAGCGACGGATAAGTCTTTTCACTTCTCGTTGAGCAGCAATCTCTTTCTCGAAGAGTTCATAAAGGCTATCAAGACGTGCTTGGATGTCTTCTATACCTGCCTCTGCTTTGTCTAACTCTAAACCAGCCAAATCATTTTTCCCAGCTGTAATGGCTTCACGAATGGTCTGGAAACGCTGTTCAATCGGTTGGTCTCCAAAATGATAGTTCTCTTCTAAGAGTTTCGCATAACCTGTTTCCAGGTCATCTAGCTGATCTGCTAGTCTATCTTGTAGCTCTTTAGCTAGTCCAGGGACCTTTTCGCTAATTTGACCCAACGCAATGGTGTGCTCTTCAGCACGCTCCAAGATCTCTGCTGCTTCGAGTGGATCCCCTGATGTGTTCAAGGCTACAAATTGAGAAAACTCGGTTTGGATATTTGATAATTGCTTGTTGATTTCAGTAAGAGCAGGACCAAACTCGCTCTCTTTTGAGGAAATGCCTTCCTGCAACTCTTCATACAGGTCAAGTGCATACTTCACACGTGCACTATTTTTTTCTTCCTGTTCTTTGAGAGTTACTAACCCTTGACGAATATTTGATAATTCCGTCTCCGTCTCTTTAAGCTGTGCATCAATAGCTTCCACTGATTTTTTTACTTTAAAGAAATGGAAGGTGTCATTAAAAACTTCAGCCTCTTCTATGTCCTCTTCCAACTGCTTAAATGTCTCTGTTGTTAAAATAGCCCATCGTTCCTTCCAAGAATCAAATTCTTCTTGGCTTTGACCAACCAACTGGAGCTGGTTAATCGCTTCGATATCATCAGAGACTGGCTGGGACATCAGCCCTTCTTTTCGTTTGTCTAATTCGGCAATAATACCGTCATTTTTCCGTCTAACAAATACACTGACAAGGTAGCCCACGATAGCAATCAAAATGATGGCTACAATCAGTAGTATAATTCCGCTCTGTTTGATAGGCATATATTCTCCTTAGAATATTAATTTTAGTCTATATCATTACGATTATAGCATATTTAAATGGCTTTGACAAAGGGTTTTAGATATCAATCGTTGAGTAAACAGCATTTTCTTCGATAAATTCACGTCGAGGAGCGACGTCATCACCCATCAGCATATCAAAAATGCGGTCTGCTTCAGCAGCATCATCGACAGACACCTGTGCCATCAAACGTTTTTCTGGATTCATCGTCGTTTCCCAGAGCTGGTGATCATCCATTTCCCCCAGACCCTTATAACGCTGAACTGTTGGTTTAGAGCGCCCTTGACTGTATTTGGCAACTGCCTCTCTGAGCCGTTCTTCCTGGTCGGCTCCCGGTTGGATGTACTCCTTAATCTCACTACCAACCTTAACCCCATAAATCGGTGGCTGGGCGATGTAAACATATCCCGCCTCTAAAACAGGGCGCATAAAGCGATAAATCAAGGTCAAGAGCAGGGTTCTGATGTGAGCACCATCAACATCGGCATCGGTCATGATAACTAGTTTCTGGTAGCGTGCCTTGGACACATCAAAGTCCGACCCAAACCCTGTTCCCATAGCGGTGAAAATAGTCCGAATTTCCTCGTTGGCAAGGATTTTGTCCATGGTTGCCTTTTCGACGTTGAGGATCTTACCCCGTATCGGCAAAATGGCTTGGAAAGCACGATCACGTCCTGACTTAGCTGAACCACCAGCCGAATCACCCTCCACGATGAAGAGCTCCGTTTGGGTCGGATCGTTGGACGAGCAATCTGCAAGCTTCCCAGGCAGGTTGGAAATTTCAAGCCCTGATTTTTTTCGTGTGACCTCCCGCGCCCGCTTGGCCGCAATCCGCGCCTTGCTAGCGAGGATACCTTTTTCGACGATTTTACGAGCAATCTGTGGGTGTTCTAACAAGAAACGGTTAAAGGCATCGCTAAAGAGACGATTGGTGATCTTGACAACCTCACTGTTACCAAGTTTGGTCTTGGTTTGCCCCTCAAACTGCGGATGCGGATGCTTGACTGAAATAACTGCTGTCAGCCCCTCACGGACATCTTCGCCCATCAGGTTATCATCTTTTTCTTTGAGAATATTATTTTTCTTGGCATAATCATTGATGACACGGGTAAGAGCTGTGCGGAAGCCTTGCTCATGGGTTCCCCCCTCGTGGGTATGGATATTATTAGCAAAGCTGAGCACCGTCTCATGATAACCGGTGGTGTACTGCATCGCGACTTCAACAGAGATACCATCCAGCTCCCCATCAGTATAAATCGGCTCTTCAAAGATATTATCTTTATTTTCATTGATAAAGCTGACGTAGCTGGCAATCCCACCCTCGTAATGGAAGCTCTTGGTCTCCTCGTCTTCACCACGTTTGTCGGTAATAGCGATTTTCAAGCCCTTGTTGAGGAAGGCCAGCTCCTGAACACGCTTAGCCAAACGGGCAAAATCATACTCGGTTGTTTCTGTGAAAATCTCAGGATCTGGCGTAAAATGCACCGTCGTCCCCGTGCGGTCAGTCTCACCGATGACCGTCAAATCGGCCACCACATCACCACGGCGGTATTCTTGATAGTAAATCTGGCCGTTCTTATAAACCTTGACATCAAGCTGCGTGGAGAGGGCATTTACAACAGATGACCCAACGCCGTGAAGACCACCTGATACCTTGTAGCCACCACCGCCAAATTTACCCCCCGCATGGAGTACCGTAAAGACCGTCTCCACCGCAGGACGACCTGTCTTTTCCTGGATGTCGACAGGAATCCCACGACCATCATCAACAACCGTGATGGAATTATCCGGCTCAATAAACACCTCAATCTGACTCGCAAAACCAGCCAAGGCCTCATCGATGGAGTTGTCAACAATCTCCCAGACCAAATGGTGCAAGCCTTCTTTGGAGGTTGACCCGATATACATCCCTGGACGCATCCGAACAGCTTCTAAGCCTTCCAAAACCTGAATCTGGCTGGCGTCATACTCCTGTGCTAATTGTTCTAAATCTTTCTCTGACATTATTTACACTTTCTTTACCGTTTTTACTCCTAAATAAGAGTAACATTCTGCCATATTATAGCATATTTTAAAGAAAATAACCAGTTTCACAACGTTTTCTTCACAACAAACACTATGGAGAAAAAGGCTTGCAAAGTTAAGCCTTAAAAATTTGTTCAAGACATGTCACTCCTAAACCAGAACAAGCCAAATTGCCAGATCCTTAACCCTATCCTCGTCCAATCAGTCCCCTCAAAAATAGAGACGTATTATTCGCAGAATATGGTGGCATTTTTATAGGCTTGTTTTGATGAAATCATGCTATAATAAAAAAAACATGCAAAAAACTTAATAAGGATTAGCCATGCAGGAATTAATCAACTTTACCCCAATTGAACGTCAAGATTGGAAAACGCTCCATCAAAAAAGCCATGTTCCCTTAACTGAAGATGAACTCAACGCCATCAAAAGCTTCAACGACAGCATCACCATTCAGGAAGTTAGCGAAGTGTATCTCCCGCTTATCAATCTTATTCAGATTTATAAACACAATCAAGATAACCTCAACTTCTCTAAAAGCATGTTCTTACAGGAACGCTTGAATAGCCGTCCCTTTATCATCGGGATTTCAGGTAGTGTCGCTGTCGGCAAATCAACCACCAGCAGGCTAATCCAGCTGCTTCTCGAACGCACCTATAAAAAAAGTAAGGTCGAGCTCATCACAACGGACGGCTTTCTCTACCCCAACGAGTATCTTATCGCCAATAATATCCTAAACAAAAAAGGCTTCCCTGAGAGTTACGACATGGAACGCTTGCTGAATTTTCTTGATACGGTAAAAAATAATGGCAGAGCAACCATGCCTGTCTACTCTCATGACATCTACGACATCGTGCCTGACCAAGTCCAAACGATTGATGCTCCTGATTTTCTGATTGTTGAAGGTATTAACGTCTTTCAAAACCAGCAAAACAATCGGCTCTACATGAGCGATTACTTTGACTTTTCTATCTACATCGATGCCGATAGCCAAATTATCGAAAACTGGTACCTGGAACGTTTTGAAAAGCACCTGGATCGTGCCAGAGAAGACACGACCAGCTACTACCACAAGTTTTCTCTCTGGGATAAGGCTGATGCTCAGCAATTTGCCAAAAACATCTGGAAAACCATCAATCTGGTCAATCTGGAGCACTACATCGAGCCAACCAGAAATCGAGCCGAGCTCATTCTTCATAAAAGCGATAACCATCAAATTGATAAGATTTACTTGAAAAAGTAAACTAGGAGAGTACTGATGTCATTTTTCAACTTATTCAAAAAGCAAAAAGAAACTCAGCTTTTTGCTCGTTTCTTGAGAAAATTTCCACCCGGTAAGCAAATTAGCAACATTTCTGCAGAGCAATTAGCTGATTATAACCACCGCTTGCCTCAAGAGTTGCAGGATTTTTTGCTACAGCATGGCGAAAGGGAATTAGCTGATGGCTTACTGACCATCATTAACCCCAAAGATTATCAGGGTACCTTAAATGCTTGGCTGGGTCAGGATTCTCTAGACCGTATCCCTCTCTTCAAAACGGCCTTTGGTAATCTGATTTATTATCGCCACCTTGATGATACCACCAGCGATATCGCTCTTCTCGACATTCATTATCGACAACCCCCTGTTCTAGCCTATCAGTGGCAAGATTTCTTTAGCCAACTCGCTCTTGAATACCAGTTTACAACTGACCTCCTCAAACAACCTCTTTATCAAGAAGCTGTCAAAGGTCTAGGACCATTGGCTCCAAATGAGTGCTATTTCTTTACGCCAGCTTTAGTGTTTGGTGGTTCTGAGCAGGCAGACTACCTAGATAAAGACGATTTGCTTATCCACCGTCACATCCTGCAAAATGCAGTCTAGTTTGACCTCTTATAAAATTTTTTCTGAAAAAGTAATTTCCACTTGTCAAATGAGAGTTTTTGCTATATAATGGGATAGTTAAGATAAATGGAGGTGAAAACATTGGCAAACATCAAATCAGCTATCAAACGTGCTGAGCTTAACGTTAAACAAAACGCTAAGAACTCATCACAAAAATCTGCGATGCGTACAGCGATTAAAGCATTTGAAGCAAACCCAACTGAAGAGTTGTTCCGCGCTGCTTCTTCTAGCATCGACAAGGCTGAGTCAAAAGGCTTGATCCACAAAAACAAAGCAAGTCGTGATAAAGCACGCCTTGCGTCAAAATTGGCATAATACCAAAACAACAAACCAGTTCCTTCAAAAAAGAACTGGTTTTTTGTTATTGTTGATTTGTACCCAAATTATTTAGCGCGGAATCTTGATGGTTAGCTGATAGGTGTGCTGGTCACCATAAAACTCATAACCTTGATAATTGGGTAAATGCCCTAACATGGCATGAACTGGTGAGGTGTCTGATTGTAAGACCGAAAAGGCTGTCTCATAGGCAACTTGATTTCCCATTTGAAAGCTAATCTCCTTGACTGAAGCATCTTTAACGTTTTCTGCGATAAAGTTAGTTAATGCAGTTTCATCATACGTCTCAAAATAGGAACCGTTCAGCACATAATAGTTAAGAGCATTCTCTGCTAGAGCCGGATAGACCAGTGCCTCTCCAACAGGACTGTCAAATCCTGTCCATGCAGTATGGGTTCGCTCAAAAATCTCTCGCGGTGTACAAAGATAGCTGTAATTAATGTGATTGGCATCTTGACCAGCGACAGCTGATTCAAAGGTTGGGTCTCCCCAAGTGGTGTCTACAGGGTAATAATCACCATCAATCTCAACAAGGTTCCACGCATGCGGATAATCGTAAGCAACAATATCCCCAGCAACGTAGAGGCAATTGAGCCCTGCTTTTTGACAGAGAAGCTGGAAAGCTCGGCTGTATCCTGCACAAACAGACTCTTGTTCCAGAAAAACAGAACGAGCACTCTGGTCTTGCCAAATCAACGATTCATTGTTTAAGGCTTCTGTATGGTACTGAGTATGTTGGATAACGTATTCGTAAAGGTACTTGACCTTATCGTAATCGCTACCGTCAGGCATCTGCGCAATAACCTCATCTGCTACTCTTTGCACACGCTGATAAGTTTCTTTGGCATCTTTGGGGTAGATTAGTTGAGAAAAATCAATTTCTGATTGTTCTGATAGCCAATAAAACTCTGGAAAATCGTAGGTCACTGCCAGATAGATGCGTTTCAAACGGTCACTAGACGTCGTTTTAAAGGGTGATTTTGTATCGAATTGCCGCAAAGCTGTGACCAGTCGAATGTAATCTGCCTGTTCTTTTTTGCTTAATTGCTGGTAATAAAAGTTAGCTGCTACCGCAGCTTGCCCCTGCTTAATCACGTCATCATCAGCTGCTTCGGCCTGTTTTGCTTGCTCAGCAATTCCTAAACGAACCAGCTTTTGCTGGTAATGGCGAATTGCCTTGCTCGCTACAGGATAGAGAGACAGAGTTGACAAAGCAAGAGCTGCCAGACCATATCGTATTCTTTTATTCATATAAACTCCTGTGTTTGGTCATTATAGCATGGTTTCAAAAGGAAAGCAAGACGAGCTAGGACATTTGCCCTAGCTCATCTGTTGTAGAGGTAATTTAACTTCAAAAACCGTCCCTTTAGGCTGATTATCTCTAACTTTAATCGTGCCACCTAGGCTATGGACAATCTGTTTGGCCAAAGATAGGCCTAGACCAAAGCCACCTGTCTGTCTTGTTCTTGCCTTGTCCACTCGGTAAAAACGGTCAAATACCTTAATTTTATCTGACTCTGAGATGCCAACACCATTATCGGCAACTTCAACAAGCAAAGACTTCTCCACCTGACTAACTGTCAAGATGATGTGTCCATCGTCTGTTGTATATTTAACTGCATTATCAAATAGAATAGTCAACAATTGCTTCAGCAGGGTTTTATCTGAGCGAATTGCATGCTCCAGACGGTTGATGCCCTTGAACATTTTGCTATTTTCATCAGCGACTAATTGATAGTTGGTAAAAATCGTATCAAAAAATTCTGGCTGAATTATCGTTAATTCAGGCGTCAAACCATCATCTCGCCGAGCTAGATTGAGCAAATTAGTCGTCAGCAAGCGCATATTGCGTACCTCATCCAGACTAGCCGCAATACTCTCACTACTGTCCAAGATAGTAGCTTGCGGTTTTCTAAACAGATTCTCTAGACGATTTTGAAGAACGGTCAAAGGGGTTCTTAGTTCATGGCTGGCATTTTCAACAAATTTTTTCTGTCGCTCAAAACTCTCTAAAATCGGTTTTCTCGTCCGCTGAGCCAGATAAATACTTGCAAAAAGTGACACCACCCAGAAAAATATCATGACACTAATCACAACCCGAACCGTTCGCCTGTTACTGATGTCAAGCTGTTCCGTATTCACCAAAATGCTGGCATAAGCAATCTCGGGGTAATTAAGATTGCCTACTGGAACAGTAATAATCCGATAATACTCTTCTTTCCCCCAATAGGTTAGAATCTTTTCTTGTTCAATAACGTTCAAACGTGAGTCATCTAAAGGAAAGTCATAGGGTTGCGCCATATAGCCCATTTGGTTAATAATTTTTCCTTTTGCATCATAAAGAACAACGTCAATATTTGCTGCAAGGTACCGATTAGGTTTTAGTTTTGGACGCTCATCTTGTGGATTATCTGCCTCTTTTTCATTAAGTATTGCCCAAGTTAACTCTTCCATTGTCGGAAGTGACATCTGAAAATCAACATATTGGTTAATATTGTCCCGCGCTTCGAACAAACTCTTATCCACAGAGCCATAGATACCACTATTTAGGACTTGAATGATAATCATGGTCATCACAAGGAAAATGATGGTGAACACAGAGAAAAACAGTTTGAATGACGATTCATCGTGCTTGGGTTGTTGACCGTACCACTTATTTCGCATCTTTCAACATATACCCCACACTCCTCAAGGTCTGTAAATTATGCCCAAAGTCACTATCTTTAAGCTTTTTACGAATTTTAGATACATATACTTCTACAACTGAAATCGTTGTATCGCTATCAAAGCCCCAGATACGGTCAAAAATTTGTGTTTTAGGCAAAATAACATTTTGGTTTTGCATAAAATAAACCAGCAACTCAAATTCTTTGCCGAGCAATTCAACCTCAACACCGTCAACAGTAGTCGTATTGGTTGCCATATCAACAACAACGTTACCGTACTGAAGATTGTTATCAGTCAACTTGCCTGAACGCTTCAATAGAGCTTGGATACGCATTTTCAACTCTTCTAAATAAAATGGTTTGGTTAGATAGTCATCTGCTCCAAGTTCAAATCCCTTACCTTTGTCATCAAGATCTTCTTTAGCAGTCATGATTAAGACAGGAGTTGTATTTCCCTTAGCACGCAGTTCTTTCAGCACATCAAAACCATTTTTCTCAGGAATCATCACATCGAGCAAAATCAAATCGTAAACCCCACTCTCCGCTTCGTACAGTCCCTCGTCACCATCGAACACCTGCATCACGTCAACAAAATCATCTAAAAAGTCAAAAATAGAATTGGACAAATTCAAATCATCTTCAATTAACAATGCTTTAATCATCTTCTTGCCTCCTTTATGCTATTATAGCACGGCTAAGCTCTATCGTAAATGCCTAGTTAAGGTAAGATAACAGAATTAACTTAAACTGAGCTAAACTGGGTTACCTCGGGTATAAAGGCAATCTCACCTAATACATTATTGCTCTCACTAAATCTATACACAAAAGCTGGACCTATTGCCCAGCTTTTAATGTTTATCCTGACTATGGAAGAAATGAAATGTGCACATGGTCATAATGGTTTTCAGTGACACTGCCACGGTCTTCCATTAAGTTCCAAGTATAGGCAGGACCATACTTGCTCTCATAAGGCGCATAAAAGCGCTGTTTCCAAATGATGTATGAAATCTTTTTCTCTGCCATATGTGAGGCCGCATAGGCTGCAATTTGGTCCCCAAGCGCAGCATTATCTGTCACCATAAAATCAAGAGCTAGTCCCTTACCGTGGTCACCGGAATCAGGACGGTAGCCATGCACCCACATGGAACCAAATGCCGATAGGACTTCCTGTTTGTAGGCAACAACATGTGGCTGCAAACCTGCCTCAGATCCTGTAAATGTCGTGGCTTGAGCAGTTGCGGTAACCGCAGGAGCGACAGTTGTTGCCACAGGGGTTTCTACGACTTTTTCAACGACCTCTGGAGCAGCTTCAACAGGAGTTGTCGCAACAACAGGTTCTAACACAGCTGGAGCTGGTGCTACTGAAGCTACTGGCTCAGTTGAAGGCGCCGCCTCAACAGGTGCTGGTGCTGTAACGGCAGAATCAGGTGTCTCAACTGTTGTGGTCTCAGGCTGAGCTTTAACCACTTCGATAGTAACTGGGGGTTCTGGAGTAACTTCCTCAGTAAGCGTTGCTTCAGCAACTGGTGTTGCTGGAACTGTTTCTTCAATCACCTCAGCCTCAGTTTCTGATACTTCTGGAACAACTTCAGTAGGTGCTTCTGCTACTGGAGCTGTTACCTCTACTGCTGGCTGTTCAGCAGGAGTTTCGCTACTTGTTACTTCTGCCAAGTCCACTACTTGATTATTGATAACTGCTTGGTTTGTTTCTAGATTGATACTGGCTTGTGCAGGCTCTGCTTCTTGTCTTGCTGGCGCTTGAATCTCAAGAGTTGTCACTGCATGGTTTTCATTAACAGTTGTTGTCAACACAGTTCCAGGGAAAATCAAATCAAGGTTGCTGATTTGGTTAATGTTACCCAATAATTCAACATCAACACCCAGTACCTCAGCAATCGTGCTAAGCGTGTCGCCATATTTGATGGTATAACTCGCTTGATGGCCCTGCTGACTCAAATCTGCAGCCACGTCATCTGCTGTACGAGGTGTCCAAACGACATCTTGTGCCTGAACAATCCCTGAAGTCAATAATGTCAGAGCCACACTTGAGCCCAGAATCATTTTTTTACGCATGGTTATTTCTCCTTGTTCTTTCGAGACTATCTCTATCATAGCACAAACAACTGCTTTTTCAATAGCCTTAGGGATGATTTAACCAAACTGTATTATTTAAGCACTTTTTTGTCAATCATGTTACAAGATGTGTTGCTCGTGTCACAACTGACCTTCTAGCACCACACAGAGGACTAAAATAAACCAATAGCTCTACCGTCTGACGAGACGTCCATATTGAGGGCGGCTGGTTGTTTCGGCAAGCCTGGCATGGTCAGCACATCACCT
Organism: Streptococcus sp. E29BA; assembly: GCF_041807805.1. NCBI lineage: Bacteria > Bacillati > Bacillota > Bacilli > Lactobacillales > Streptococcaceae > Streptococcus > Streptococcus sp. E29BA. Next base: position 14,537 of record NZ_JBGTZA010000019.1, on the reverse strand, counting down.
GTTAAGGCTACAATAAAACCTGCACCAGTTTTTGGGACAAATTCTCTGATGGTTACCTCAAACTCTTCAGGTGCCCCAAGAAGGGCTGGATTGTCTGAAAAGCTGTATTGCGTTTTTGCCATACAAATTGGTAAGTCTCCCCAACCATTTTTCTCAATATCGGCTAGTTGTTGCTTTGCAGTGTGGGTCAAGGTCACAGACTTGGCACGGTAGATTGTTTTAGCAACTTTTTCGACCTTGGTCAATAACTGATCAGAAGTCGCATAGAGACGTTGGTAACTTGCCTTATCCTCTTTTAGGACTTCAACTAAGGTTTCAGCTAGAGCTACGCCACCAGCAGCGCCATTTTTCCAACTACTAGACAGCTCGACTGGCACATCAATAGTAGCACATAACTCTTTGAGTTTAGCAATTTCAGCAGGTGTATCAGTAACAAATTCATTGATGGCAACCACCGCAGGAATACCAAATGTTCTAATGTTTTCCACATGCCGCGCTAAATTAGCAAAACCTGCTTCTATTGCCTTGACATTCTCATCAGTTAACTGATATTTGGCAACACCGCCGTGCATCTTGAGTGCTCGTAAGGTTGCGACAATGACCACTGCACTTGGTTGCACAGGTAATTGTGGTGTCTTGATGTTCAGGAATTTCTCTGCCCCCAAATCAGCACCAAAACCAGCTTCTGTTACCACCACATCTGCTAGTCGTAAAGCGGTGCTTGTTGCTAAAACAGAGTTACAGCCATGAGCAATATTAGCAAATGGTCCGCCATGAACAAAAGCTGGTGTGCCATAAATGGTTTGTACCAGATTAGGTTTGATCGCATCTTTGAGCAAGAGAGCTAAAGCACCCTCAACCTGCAGGTCTCGGACATAGACAGGTGATTTATCGTAGCGATAAGCGACTACAATATTGCTCAACCGCTCTTTAAGATTGTCTAAATCGGTCGCTAAGCACAAGATAGCCATGATTTCACTGGCTACCGTGATGTCAAAGCCGTCCTCACGAGGCACACCATTGACAGGACTGCCCAGCCCAACGATTACCTGACGAAGCGCACGGTCATTGAGGTCAACAACGCGTTTCCAGATGATACGACGGGGGTCAATGCCTAGCTCGTTCCCCTGCTGGAGATGATTATCAATCAAGGCAGCCAAGGCATTGTTGGCTGTTGTAATAGCGTGCATGTCCCCAGTGAAATGCAGATTGATGTCCTCCATAGGCAGAACCTGTGCATAACCTCCGCCAGCTGCACCACCCTTGACCCCCATGACTGGTCCAAGAGATGGTTCGCGCAAAGCAATCATGGTTTTCTGTCCTATTTTATTCAGTGCATCAGCCAAGCCGATAGTCATGGTTGATTTACCTTCACCAGCTGGGGTTGGATTGATGGCTGTCACCAATACTAATTTCCCTAAAGGCTGATCGGATAGCTGAGCTATTTTCTCAAAAGACAGCTTAGCTTTATATTTCCCATAAAGCTCCAAATCATCTGGACAAATTCCAAAAGGTTCAACAATATCCACAATAGGCTGAAGAACTGCTGCCTGAGCAATTGCAATATCTGTTGTCATGGTCTAGTCTCCTTACTGCATTTGCTTAAGTATAACAAAAAAAGATAAAAAACGCATTATTTTTTATCTTTTTTTAAAGATATGCCAATTAAACCGAACGTTTTTTAGTGGTTGTTCGATTCCTAAGATAAAGTGTTAATTGCTTCTACCGCACCTCTGCACCGAGTGTGTTGGTCAGAGAGCTAGTAATTTTATCCATAAATGTCGCGACTTCCTCGTCCGTCAGGCTGGCTTCTGGGTTTTGGAAGGTCAGGTTGTAGGCCATGGACTTGGTGCCTGCTGGCAGCTTATCCCCTTCGTAGATGTCAAAGAGTTTGATGGCTGTCAGGCGTTTGACCTTAGCTGCTGCGATGGCTTCCAGCACCGCTTGGTGACTAGTTTCTTTTGGCAATAGCAGAGCGATATCACGGCTAACAGCTGGGAACTTGCTGATGTCTGTAAAGATAGCCGCTTCTGGCAGGGCAGCCTCGATCGCTGTCAGGTTGAGCTCAGCCACATAGGTCTCAGGAATATCATAAGCCTTAGCTGTCTGCGGGTGCACCTGACCGATAAAGCCAATGCTGGTGCCATCTGCCAGCTGAATCGCTGCTGTCCGACCTGGATGCAGGCTAGCCAGCTCTACCATTGGCACATAAGTCACCTCAAGTCCTAGCTTGACAAAGAGCATCTCCAAGATGCCCTTGGCATAGTAAAAATCGACTGGCACAGCTGGGGTCTGGAAGTCTTTATCTGTCACCAGTCCTGTCAGAGCAAGGGAGAAACCGTTGATTTCAGTCGGTAGGTCTTCCTGTGGGTTGCCAGTCTGGGCAAAGGTCTTGCCGATTTCATAGAGGGCAAGGTTCTTATTCTTGCGGTTAACGTTGTAGGCGACAATGTCCAGCATACCAGAGACCATGTTTTGACGCAGGACAGAACGGTCAACCGTCATCGGCCACATGAGTTCTGTCTGGGCAGTCAGTGCTGGGGTAAAGGCTGTCGCCTTTTCTGGCGTGGTCAGGGCATAGGAGACCACCTCAGTCAAGCCTGCCCCCTCTGCCAAGGTTCGCACCTGACGACGGAGGCGCTGAGTCATCGTCAACTCGCCTGCTGTCCCACCTGTCTCAGGCAGGGTAGTTGGGAGCTTATCATAACCGTAGATACGGGCAATTTCCTCGACCAAATCCGCCTGAATGCTGATGTCCCAGCGACGTTTTGGCACACTGACCGTAAAGCTGTTGGCAGATCCTTCTAAGCCAAAGCCCAACTGGGCAAAGATCTGCTCCACATCAGCATAGGTCAGCTCTGTTCCCAAACGGCTGTTGACATGGGCAAGGCTGCTAGTCACCTCAACTGGTTCGGTGTCCAAATCACCTGCCACCAAGCTACCAGCCGTTGGCTGACCACCTGCCAGCTCTTGCAAAAGAGCTGCTGCCATGTCCAGAGCTTCTGAAACCGTCGCCACATTGACGCCTTTTTCAAAACGCGAAGAGCTTTCCGAACGTAGATTGAGACGACCAGAGGTCTTGCGGATGGACTTACCATTGAAAATAGCAGCTTCCAAGACCACGTTTTTAGAGGTCTCATCAATCTCAGTTGACTGACCTCCCATGACACCTGCTAAGGCAACAGCCTTGTCATTGACCGAAATCACGATATCGTCAGTCACCAGCTCTCGCTCCTCGCCATCAAGGGTGATGATGGTCTCTCCGTCCCGAGCCTGACGAGCCACAATGTGGTTACCGTCAAACTTATCCAAGTCAAAGGCGTGCATGGGCTGTCCATAGTAGAGCAGAATGTAGTTGGTCACATCGACCACGTTGTTAATGGGACGAATACCAGCGTTCATGAGCAGGTTTTGCAGCCATTGCGGGCTTGGCGCGATGGTGACATTTTCCACCACCCGAGCCTGATAGCTGAGCACCTTGTCGGTCTCGATAGCCACCGAAAGCTTATCGGCAGTCTGATCTTGGCTTTCGCTCAGCGATTTTTCCGAAAAATGCACCGACTTACCGTAAATCGCTGCTACTTCGTGAGCAACACCACGCATGGAGAGGGCGTCGGCACGGTTAGGGGTGATGGAGAGCTCGATGATGGCGTCGTCCATGCTCAGATAAGGAAAGACGGAGCTACCAACTTCAGCCTCCTCTGGTAAAATCTGAATACCATCGGCGAACTCCTTAGGCACCACGCTGTCAGAAACACCTAGCTCCCCCAGAGAGCAAATCATGCCGAGAGACTCCAGCCCACGGATTTTGCTCTTTTTAATCTTGTAATTATTGGCAATCCGAGCCCCTGGCAGAGCCACCATGACTTTGATGCCTGCGCGGACATTAGGCGCTCCGCAGACAATTTGGCGGGGCTCACCGTCACCAGTGTCCACCTGACAGAGGTGGAGATGGGTGTCAGGCACATCCTCGCAAGAGAGGACATGACCGACCACGATATTGGACAGGCCCTCAGCAGGTGTAGTCACGCCCTCTACTTCGATACCTGTCGTTGACATTTTTTCGGCTAATTCAGCGACTGGGACACCAATGTCGACCAGCTCTTTTAGCCACTTGTAAGATACTAACATGGGTTCTTCTTTCTTTATTTTTTATTTTGACTGTTTCCTTAAGTGGTGCGGACGGTAGGTAAAACAGTCTAGGAGACTGTTTTAGCAAAGTTACAGAGTTCCATTCCTAAGTTTGGAGCCTAAAGTCTCCAAACTTCCGTGAGAGTGGGACAAAAATCGGTAACCCGAAGGTTTCGATTTTGTCGTCCCGCCTCCGCACAGTTGAGTGGGGCTGTAAAAGCTGATGAAATCAGCGTATTAGAGCCCACTCAACCACTGCGTCTTGCTGACTTTATGATAATAAATGGAGAGAAAAGAACTTTTGTCCAGCCTCTTTCACTACAGAGGAGACAGTTGATACGCTCGCTAACGCTCGTTTGTTACTCCTGATATAGGATTGGATACACCACTTCAAACTCTTCGCAGACAATGTTTGAATGACCGTTGAAGACAAGTCCTGCTTCTTCGTAATAAGGTTTGAAAAAGTCTTCATGGACTTGTCGCCAGTAGGCTAGACTGCGGTCGCCCTCGCCTTCTTTGTAGGCATGCTCTGCGCTCACCTCATCAAAGGGCGTGACATAGACCTTAGTCACTTGGATTACACAGACAGCATTGCCTTGACCATCTAAGACAACATCATAGCTACCTGCTTCTGGCAGAGGGTCATTATCTAGAGCATAAAGGTCATAGCCAGAGGCGGTAGCGGTTTTGGTACCGTCTAGGACTAACTGAGCGAGTTCATCTGGCAAAACGCCGAAGGCCCAAGCCTCATAGTCATCTCCTGCTTGAGGGTTAACTGTCTTATATTCTTTCCATAACTGTTCTGGGGTCATTTGGTAATCCTCCGTTTCATCAGCCAGTCGGTATCAATCTTGTCTCCGACAGGAAATCGGTGCTCTGAAAATTTTTCAAAACCATATCGCTCATAAAAAACCTGCGCCTTGTGGTTGTGCTCCCACACCCCCAGCCAGACCCAGTCCTGTCCAGACTGGTCGGCCTGCTCCAAGGCAAAATTGAACAAGGCCTGTCCCAACCCCTGACCTTGATAGGCCTTGAGCAGGTAAATCCGTTGAATCTCAAAGCCCTTGTCGAGTTCTTGCTCGGTCTGTGCACTGCCCCAGTTGAGTTTGAGGTAGCCAGCCCAGTTCCCATCGACAGTCAGGACATAGGTTGCAGACTGAGGATGCAGAAGCTCTGAACGTAGTTGCTCCTCACTATAAGCTGTGGCAAAATAAGCCTCCAGTTCTGCTGGGCTATTGTCCTGACCAAAGGTCTCTGTAAAGGTCGCCTGACAGAAGGTCTGAAGCGCCTGCCACTGGTCAGGGCTCACGCGACTAATGGTCATAGCTCCCTCCTACTTGAACTGCTCTGAGAAGCGGGCGTCGCCTTGGTAGAAGCCACGGATATCGTTGATGCCGTAGCGCAGCATGGCAATCCGCTCCTGGCCAAGACCAAAGGCAAAGCCAGAGTAGACCTCAGGGTCAATACCGCTCATCTCCAGCACGCGCGGGTGAACCATGCCAGCCCCCAAAATCTCAATCCAACCCGTCTTTTTGCAGACGTTACAGCCGTCACCGCCACATTTGAAGCAGGACACATCGACCTCAACCGATGGCTCGGTAAATGGGAAGTAAGACGGGCGCAGGCGGATTTTTCTGTCCTCACCGAACATCTTCTTGATAATCATCTCAAGCGTGCCCTTGAGGTCACCCATGGAAATGTTCTCGCCGACCACGAGCCCCTCAATCTGATGGAACTGATGGCTATGGGTCGCATCATCAGTATCACGACGGAAAACCCGCCCCGGTGAAATCATCTTGAGCGGTCCTTGGCTAAAGTCATGCTGATCCATTGTTCTGGCCTGCACAGGGCTTGTATGGGTGCGAAGCAAGATGTCTTCGGTGATGTAGAACGTATCCTGCATGTCACGAGCAGGGTGGTCTTTTGGCAGGTTCATCCGCTCAAAGTTGTAATAGTCCTTCTCCACCTCATACCCATCGACAATCTGGAAGCCCATACCAAGGAAAATGTCCTCAATCTCCTCGCTGGTCTGCGTCAAGACATGACGATTTCCCTGCTTGATGAGACGACCTGGCAGGGTGACATCAAGGCTTTCGGCAGCTAACTTGGCTTCGATGGCTGCTTCCTCCAAAAGTTGTGCTGCTTCGTCAAAGGCAGCTGTCAGCACATCACGCACCTCATTGACCATCTTGCCGACAATCGGCTTCTGGTCGTTGGACAAGTCTTTCAGACCTTTCAATAATTCGGTCAGGGAACCTTTTTTCCCCAGCACCTGCACTTTCAGGTCTTGGAGGTCCTTGGCATTCTCGTGCCGAATGTCCTTGAGTTTGGCAACGGTCGTCGCCTGTAAATCTTTGAGTTGTGTTTGTAAATCCATGAGATTCCTTTCTTGTTAGTGTGGTCTATTCGTCAGAAAAAAAGAAAACGCATGCCAATACTCCCAATAAGCGGAGCGTTGACACGCGGTACCATCCGTTTTCTATCCATCCCTGTCAGAACAGACCTTGATTTTAGCCCTTGACATGAGTGAATTCAACAGCGTTTCACTGATTGAGCTTGCAGTCTCGGCTCAACTCCCTGAACAGCTTCCCATCTGTCTACTGGTCTCACAGGCTGATATTTAATTAAGTGTATTGTATCAAAATCGCAAGGAAATAGCAAGGTCTATCACTTACTTTTTCACCATATAAACCTGAAAATGAGCTGTGCTGACAATCCCAACATTTGAGCTATCTGAACATTAAGAAGTAGCCGTCTCCCATAATCTAGCATACAGTCCATCTGCTTCTAACAGACTGTGATGAATGCCTTGTTCTACAACATCTCCATCTGCCATCACTAAAATCACATCAGCTGACTGAATGGTTTTTAAACGATGAGCGATGACAAAACTGGTACGACCTACCATCAATTTTGACAACGCATCTTGAACAAGCTGCTCTGTCAGGGTATCTAAGGACGACGTCGCCTCATCAAAAATGATGATTTGTGGTGACTTGAGAAATACCCGAGCGATCGCTAATAACTGCTCCTGTCCCTGTGATAAGACAACCTGATCACCATCCAAAATCGTATCATACCCTTGTGGCAATTGGCGAATAAAAAAGTCTGCATTGGCTGTCTGAGCTGCTGCTACTATCTCATCGTGACTTGCTGACGGGCGACCATAAGCAATATTCTCTGCAATAGTGGCTTTTTTTAGCCAAGTTTCCTGCAAGACGACTGCAATGTGGTCATAAAAGTCAGCCTTTTTTAAGGCTTTAATCGGCTGACCATCCAGTAAAATTTGTCCCCCTTGAGGCTCATAAAACCGCATCAACAGATTGATTAAGGTCGTCTTTCCAGCACCTGTTGGGCCAACAATCCCCACCATGCTACCAGCAGGAATCTCGAGGTCAAGATGCTTCATCAATAAGCGGTCAGGTTCATAACCAAAACTCACATCCTCAAAAGTTATTTCCCCTTGAACAACTGGTCTAGGACTTGAGACGACATCTGCTTCCTCAGGCAAGTCAATCATATCCAACAAACGGTGATAACTGACCTGCGTAGCCTGTGATTCTGCAAAAACAGACGAAATCTCGTTGAAAGGCTTGGTGTACTGGTTGACATAGGTTAAAAAGCTTGTTAATTGCCCCAGCGTCATCCGACCTAAAAGCAACTGATAGCTGCCTAAAACAACCAAAAGTGCATAAATCACTGCATTGACAAAGCGGGTCAAGGGATTGACCGTTGAACTGTAAAAAATTGCTGATTGGCTACTTTTCCCATATTCAGAGCTTAACTCTTGAAATTGTGTAGACACCTGTTCCTGTGCACCATAAGCCTGTATCAAAGGGAGAACTTGCAGGTGCTCATCTAAAAACTGAGTCATCTGATCACGTTTTTTTCCCTGCTCTTGATAGAAACGATGAGCTGATGCTGTCACACGATGAGTCAACAAAAAAGAGACAGGAGTCAGGGCAAGAACAAGAAGGACAAGCCAGCCATTCATGTACGCCATCATGGCTAGGGTTAGTACAAGTGTCATCACGCCAGGTAAAAATTGACTAAACAACAAAATCAAGCCCTGACTAAGTTGCTGGCTGTCTACTGTCAGACGATTAAGAAAATCACCTTGCCCATACTTATCCAAAACCGCTATCGGCAGGCGAAAGGTCTTTGTCATAGTAGTCTGCCTCAGCTCGCTAACATAAGTTTCAACCAGCCTGTTATATAGCGGTGGTGTTGCCCACTGGAGGAATGTATTTAGCAGTATTAGCGTGCCCAATTGCAGCAACAACTGCCAGAATGCTCCTTCAATCAACAGTTGGTCAAGAATTCTCCCTAAAAGATAAGGAAAAAGGGTCGTCAGTCCCACCTGCCCCATCAAGAGTAAACCAATTCCCCAAAATAGACGACTGTGCCTCAACTCATCTAAAAAAGAGAGTAGCCCTTTAATCATTCGCCCCACCTCCTTTCAGCTGTGACTGATAAAGATTTTGGTAAATAGCAGAGCTCCTAAGGAGCTCTTGATGGGTCCCTTGACCAACCAATTGCCCCTTATCAAGAACCAGAATCTGTTCTGCTGTCATCACATTTTTTAGACGTTGGGAAACCATCACGAGCAAGGTATCAGGGAACTGCGCCTTAATCGCAGATAAGACCTTCATTTCCGTCAGATAATCTAAGGCTGATGTCGCATCATCCAAGATGAGAACAGGTGATGGCTTCACCAGGGCACGAGCCAGTGCCAAGCGCTGGCGCTGACCACCAGAAAAGTTAGCGCCAAGTGGCGCTACAGGCGCATCAAGTTGTTCAGGTAGGGCTTGAACAAAGGTTTTAGCTTGTGCCAAGTCCAGCGCCTGCCATAAGGTCTCGTCTGAGACAGGAGCTGATAGCCCTAGCATCAAATTAGAACGAATTGTCCCAGACAGTAGGCGACTTTTTTGTGGCACTAGACGAACAGCTTGACGCCATTCAGTAAGTGTCAGCTCTGCACTCGCTCGGCTTAGCCTTAAGGAAATTTGCCCTCGACTAGGCGGTAATAAGCCTGCCAGAAGATTGACAACACTTGATTTTCCTGCACCCGTTGTTCCAACAATCCCAACAAATTGCCCTAATGGAAGAGTGAGGGATAAATTGGATAAGACAGGATAATCAGCAGAACCATAAGTCAAACCAACCGTTTCCAATTCATAACCCAACACTGATTGACGGTCAATCGGATAGGTCTGGTGTAGGTTTTCCTCTTCTTCCAAAAAGAGCCCTCTAATCCGCTGACCACTCACCCAAGCCTGACTAAGGCTAGCCGTTAAACTCATCATCTTGAGCAATTCTTGCAAAATCTGCAATAAATAATTTACCAGAGCAACTAAAGCTCCCGCACTAAGCTGACCACCAAAAATATCCTGACGTCCCTGATAAATTAAAACAAGAAGAGACAAATTGACAATGATGTAGGTTCCTGGATTGATAAGATTAGCCAGATTGGCCGCTTTTATCGTTTCATGGGTATAGGTCTCCTGATTTTTAGAGTAATCGGCTTGCTCTCTATCGATTTGATGAAATGCTCGAATCAATCGCATGCCCGATAATTGCTCTGAAATGACTGAAAACAACTTCTCTTGCTGCTGTTTCAAGAACAGAAAAGCAGCGCTAACACGTCTGGATAGGCCATATACTAAACCAAAAAGACCAGCTACCATCAATAAATAAATGATAGTTAGTGAAGGACTGATGAAAAATGCCATGACCACAGCACCAAAAACAATAATTGGTGCGCGTAATACTAACCGTAGAAAGAGGTTGAGCCCTGTCTGTAAGGCTAGAACATCAACTGTCAATCGCGTCAATAAAGCGCTATTTCCTAGCGCTTGTTGCTGATGAACCGAAAGCCCTGTTACATGACGAAACAGGGCCTGATTGAGCGCTGTCGCAAAACCGACCGACGCTTTTGCTGCTAGATACTGAGCGAGCAAGGCAACAAGCACATTAAACATGGCTAGACCAATCAGACCAGCCCCCCAGAACCATAGCAGGCGGGGCTGGTGCTGAGGCAAGACCTGATCAATGATGATTGAGAGAGCCATCGGAACGAGGAGCTCAAGTAAGGCCTCTAACAGTTTTAAGAGCGGCGACCAAATCAGTTGCCAGCGATAGGGTTTTAAAAAGGGTAAAAAGTAAGTCACATCAATTTTCCTCAATAGTGGCAACCAACTTTATCAAAGTGAGGTTGAGCTGAACCTGTTTGGCATAGTAATAATTCCCCCCATTACGCAAGAGCATAGGTTCTCCATGCCAAATCGACACGGGATGGTAGTAGGAATATGTCTGCCCATCGGTATTCCCCAAACTTGGAGCCACCACCTCTCGGGAATAGGTTTTGGCTAGGTCAACGGTCGTCACCCCACCCCTCTGAGCCACATAGTCAATGTAGGCTGTACCGAAATTATAGGCTTGAACAGCTGTCCAAACATCAACGCCAGCGTTGTCAGCCACCACGAAATTCTCAGACAGAACAGTGATGCCTTGGATCAAGCTCTCCTTATTATCCGTGATGTGACCTGGTAAACCAGTCAGACTCTCACTGGACTGGATAAGGTCATCAGACTTACCCTTGGTCTCGGTGTATATCATGGCTAAAATCAAGTCTTGACCAGCAGGACTACCTGTTTCAGCCAAGACTTCCTGCACTAAGGGACGATAGGTCAACACATGCTTGATTGCCAGATAGGTTCGGGCACTCCATAAACCCAGACCTAGTACTAGCACAAACACGATTAAACGTCGTAAACGTTTCAACATTATTTGCTGACAATGTCCTTGATATTTTTGATCAAAATGGAGTAGGTTCCGTCATGGTTCTGGATAAATTCCACGCTGTCAGCATCCTCATAAACATGGTTAGGCACCAAAAGCTCAATGCCGTTGGAGAGGGAGAGTTTTTGATTTTCTAGCTTTTTTAACTGGCGTGAGGCATCGATGTCTGTCAGCTTGATCGGCTCTGGGATAGCTTCCTTGAGCTCGTCCACAAAGGTCAGCCGAGCAGTTAAATTATCATCAAAGAGTTGATTAGCCAACTCCTCAGGCGATAACTGATGACCAGCCTCCAAGCTCTTGTGGAGGGCTGATTTCATCTTGCCCTGAAAGGCAAAATCGTCCTGATTGAAATTGTCCGCAATCTTCTGCGCCGTCTGCTCCATGAGTTTGATGGACTTTTTGACCGACTGCTCAGGAGCTACCGCAAGGAGATTTTCAGAGAAATAATTGGCAAAGGCGCCATTGTGCTTAATCCGCTTCTCAATCAGGTAATAATCACGGGTGTCCAGATTGATGATGAGAGCCTCATCCGGCGCTTGAGCTGCCGATGGGAGGTTATTGGTCGTCATCTGAATGGGCTTATCGCTATCTACCGAGTTGTGCACCAGATTTTCCTTGAGGGTCAGACGCAAGAAGGCAAAATACGGCTGTCCGTCCTTATCAACATCCAAAAAGACCAAGTCATTGGTCTTCTGATTGTCGCTGATGACAAACTCTTCTTTCCAGAGCTGTGCCATCTTGACAGAGGTCTCATAGCGGTCATCGCTCAAGAGGCTCAGGAACGCATTGTCAGCTGCAAACTGCCCGCGCTTTGCCTCATCAGAAAAGACCTTACTCAATTTTTTTCGGAAATACTCATCCAAGCGCGGCGTCAACTCCAAGGGCTGCTCTGCCAAACGAAGCTCTGTATCATCTGGGCTAAATTGGTGAATGATGACCCGCTTCACATAAAGGTCCATAGTCGCCTCCTTCTTGACTTTTTTCAGCTCATCGATTTTCTCTTTTGGAAAATAGCCGAGCGGTAAACTGTTCTCCCATTTTACCATAAAGGCTAGTATCAAACAAGGTTAAAAAGGTAACGCTCACAGCAGGAGTAAGATGAAAAAACACTTGTAACAACCTCATTGCCACAAGTGTTTAATCGAGGACATCTCAAAAAATTATCGCCATTTAATGACTAACGATTTTCAAAAGACCAAGCCAAAGTCAAAGACTCATTAGCTCCTATCTGCCACTAAGCCGAGGTCCTGCAATAAACGTTGACGAACTAGAGTTAGACTATCTAGGTCTTGGTGAACTTTTACTAATACAATACCTCCTTGAAGGCTAGCTAGGAGATTAATTGCCTGTTCACGACAAGCGCCTCTTGAGCGTTCGGGATAAGCTGCTTGTAAAACAGACACAAGAGCCTCCTCCCAGTCAGTCATAAACGCTTTCAGCAATTCCTGAAAATGAGGTTCTTGAGCCGATAACTCGACAATCAAATTTCCCAAAGAGCAACCATAGAACACCGTCTGATTCTGATGAAACTCAAAAAACCAATCCACCATGGCCACTAGAGCCTGTCTAGGATTTTCTTGGGAAAGAATACCATCTAAGAGCTGACTTCTCCATTCCCCTAAAAGCTGAGTAACTACTTCCAGACCGATGGCCTGTTTCGATGCAAAATAATGATAGAGTTGCCCCTTACCAACCCCACTGGCTGCCATAATATCACTAATTGATGTCGCTAGATAACCTTGACGATAAATCAATTCAGTGGTCTGCTTTAAAATCCTCTCTCTGGTTGTCATCTTCATACCTTTTTATCCGTTTTTTTTAATTATACCATCTTTTCAAGCCAAATACTTTACAAGATGATTTTTTCATGGTACTCTATTTTCTGTACCGAACGGTAGGTACTGAAAATCATATTGAAGAGGTATTTTTATGTTTAACCCAAAAAACGTTGCCATCGTCATTACTGACCCACAAGTAGAGTTCTTGAAGCCTGCTGGTAAAGGCTTTGGGGCTACAAAAGACATTCTTGAAAAGGTCAATACCATCGAGAATTTGATTAACTTATTTGCTGTTGCTAAAAACAAGGGCTACAAACGCTTCATCTCTGCGCACTACTTCTACCCACATGACACCAAGTGGCAATTCAAAGCAGCTGGCGAAACCATGATGATCGAAAACCAAATGTTCTGGCGTGACAGCCAATACAGCCCTGTTGTGGATGGTTCTGGAGCGGATATTATCCCTGAAATGAAGGAACTCATGGATGAAGACACCATCCTCACTAGCCCGCACAAGATTTTCGGTCCTGAAAGCAATGACCTCGCTCTGCAATTGCGCAAAAACGGTATCGACACCGTCATCCTCGCTGGTATGAACGCTAACCTCTGTGTGGATTCCCACATGCGTGAATTGATCGAATCAGGCTTTAACGTGATTGTGGCAAAAGATGCCATTGGCGCTCCTGGTCAGGAGGCTTACGATGCTGCTCTAACCAACTTTGGTTATATTGCTAACCAAGTCCTAACCACTGAAGAAGTCATTGATGCCCTATAATCACCAAACCATCATTAAAAAGTATCTTATGAAACATATGAATCCTACCACACAACTCATCAGAATTAAAAAAACATACCATGGTAACTAAAGTTGTTCAACAAAAAAAATATTGAAATTATTGCCACACCTGCCTATCATCCCCATTAATGTAACCATTAACTCCAAAAACCATCTAAATTCCCTTCACTGAAATCAGTGGCTTTTATGGTCTCATCTGTTTAAAAAAGAGATGATTTCAATGTAAATCTTGTCAAAAGGTTAGGGTCTTTAAAACTAGTCTCTTGAAGAAAAATTATTAAAACTCTGAGCTCATCAGATAGACGATGACTCTACTCCTCCTCAATAAAGAATCCCTTACCCGTATTGCATCAAAACTCACTATCTCTGCTTACCTACACAGTCTATCGCAAGATCAAGTAATATCAGTTTCATGCGAAATATTCTTCCTTAGTTGAAATCCTATTTTGGTATAAAGTCTCCTATCAGAAAGGCAAACTGACCTTTATCGCACAGGATTTCAAGACTAAGAAAAACATCGCCATTATAAAAATCGTCTCAAATCTAAGACTTATTCCATCAACATCAAAATTTGTACCTGAATCGGTTACACTAAACTAGACAGAATTTATAAAGTGTTCTACACTAAAGAAAACAGGAGAACTCTATGTCTAGAAAAATCCGTCGTCAATTTAGTGATGACTTTAAGCAACAAATTGTTGACCTTCACAAAGCTGGCAGGAAACGTAGCGAGCTCATTAAGGAATATGAGTTAACCCCCTCTACCTTTGACAAATGGGTGAAACAGACCAAAACAACGGGTTCATGTAAAACGGTTGATAACCTCACTGATGAACAGCGTGAGCTCATTGAACTCAGAAAGCGTAATAAAGAGCTTGAAATGCAGATCGATATCCTAAAGCAAGCAGCGGTGATTATGGCAAGAAAAGGGAAATAATCACTGCTAACAAGGACAAATATAGTATTTCAGCCATGTGTCGTTGCTTGAAAATCCCTCGTTCAAGCTATTACTACAAAGCCACTGAGCCAGT
>NZ_JBGTZA010000018.1:0-48994 GCF_041807805.1 Streptococcus sp. E29BA | reverse complement strand
CATAAAACGAGAGAAGACAAGAACTGTCCTCTCTCGGTGTTAAGTGGGTCAACCCACTACAGTTGACAAAGAGCCTCAAAAGCCAGCACTAGGCTGACTTTTAGATTATTTCTCCAAGTTCCAAATCTCCTCAGCATACTGGGTGATGGTATCGTCGGAGGTAAATTTATCAGAAGTCGCAATATTCATTAGGCTCATGCGTGACCAGGTCTTCTTGTCACGATAAAGGGCATCAATGCGCTCCTGCGCTGCCACGTAGGACGCAAAATCTTCCAGCAAGAAATACTCATCGTTATGGGTAATCAGAGCATCGTAAATCTCGCCACCTTCGCGCTGACTGTTTTGAATCGTCCCATTTACAAAGGTATCGACCACACGGCGTAGGACAGGATTGTTCTCATAAACCCCACGGGCGTAATAATCATGAGCCGCGTAGTGCGCGTAAACCTCGTCCTTGGTCATACCAAAGATGACAATGTTGTCATCGCCACACTCGTCCTTGATTTCGATATTAGCCCCATCAAGGGTCGCTAGAGTCACGGAACCTGTCATCATGAATTTCATGTTTGAAGTTCCAGAAGCTTCCTTAGAAGCTAGAGAAATTTGCTCTGACACATCCGCCGCTGGGATAATCAGTTCAGCCAAGCTGACGTTGTAATTTTCAAGGAAAACCACCTTGAGTTTGCCATTTAGGTTGGCATCATTGTTGATGAGGTTAGCCAATTCGTTGATGAGTTTGATAACAGACTTGGCAAAGTGGTAGCCAGGTGCTGCTTTGGCACCGAAAATGAAGACACGAGGCACCATGTCCTTGTCTGGGTTATCCTTCAAGTCATGATAGAGTTTGATGATATGAAGGACATTGAGCAACTGGCGCTTGTAGGCATGGAGACGCTTGACCTGCACATCAAAGATGGCATCTGTCGACACCTCAACACCTGTTGTCTCTTTGATATAAGCTGCTAGACGGGCTTTGGCCTGCTGCTTGACCTGATAGAACGTATCAAGCACAGCCTCATCATCAGCAAAGGCAGTCAGTTTTCTGAGCTCGTGAATATCCGTGCGCCAGCCATTGCTAATGGTTTCATCAATGGCAGCAGACAACTCAGGTGCCGCAATTTGCGTCCAGCGGCGCTGCACGATACCATTGGTCTTGTTGTTAAACTTCTCAGGATACAGCAAATAGAAATCGCGCAAGGTATCCTCAGTTAACAGGTCTGAATGGAGCTTGGCCACCCCGTTAACCGAATGCCCACCAATGATAGCCAAATGCGCCATGTGGACCTGACCGTCACGAATGATGCGTGTGCGATTGATTAAGTCCGTATCGCGACCCAAACCAGCTTGTTCTGCGACAAAACGATTATCAATCTCGTGGATAATCTGGGTAATCCGTGGAAGAACCTCTGTAAAGAGACCGGCATCCCATTTTTCCAAGGCTTCTGCCAAGATGGTGTGGTTGGTGTAGCTCATGGTTTTGACGGTCGTCGCCCAAGCCAAATCCCACTCCAAGCCATACTCATCAATCAAAAGACGCATGAACTCAGCTGGTGCAACCGCAGGGTGGGTGTCGTTGATGTGGACAGAAACTTTTTCATGGATAGCTTCCAGCGGCAAGCCCTGCTTGAGATAGGACTTGATGATGGTTTGAAGGCCAGCTGAGGTCATGAAATACTCTTGCGTTAAGCGGAGCTTCTTGCCTTCGATGCTGCTGTCTTCAGGGTAGAGCACTGCAGTGATGTCCTTAACCCGACGACGGCTCTCGATGGTTGGGTAGTGGAGTTCCTCTTCCTCAGGGATTTCGACATCCCAGAGGCGCAAGTTGTTGACCACGCCGTTTTGGAAGCCAATCTGAGGTACATCGTAAGGCACAGCACGCAGGGTCTGGGCATTTTCATAAACAGGCTTAAACTTGCCGTTGTCGTCCATTTGCAGGTAGACATTGCCGTAGATTTTGACATCAACAATGTCGTGGTCCTGACGGACTTCCCAGACGTTACCAATTGACCCGAACCAAGTATCTGGCAACTCCACCTGATAACCATCAACAATCCGTTGCTTGAAGAGACCGTAGCGGTAGCGGAGACCATTACCACAACCTGGATAGCCTGTGGTCGCTAGGGAATCCATGAAGGCCGCTGCCAGACGCCCAAGACCACCGTTACCGATCGCCATGTCGTGCTCAGCATTTTTCACCGCATCAAAATCAATCCCTAGCTCGTTAAAACCTGCCTTAACCGTGTCTAAAATGCCCAAGTTGAGCAAGTTTGTCTCCAGCATCCGTCCTGGCAAGAATTCAATGGAGAAATAGTAAGCAATTTTTTGTTGCTTATCAACCAATTCCTGTTTGCGGTTAAGCCATGGACGGGTCGCATATTTGCGCACCACTCGCGCTAAGGCGACAAAAAGTTCTGATGGCGTCGCCGTTGCCACCTTGATAGCATTTTCCTGATGGAGTTTGTCCTTGAAATCGCGGACAAAATGCTCCACCGTCAGGTCATTTTCAAAAAAAGTCATGTGTTTTAAGTATCCTTTTTATTTTTTTGGCAATGGCAAAGCAGCCGTCTATAATTGCTCATATAAATTGATGTAGGCTAGGCTAGCTGTCTCCCATGAAAAATCCTGAGACATGGCTGACTGCTGTAATGTCGCCCAGTCATCTTGACGATTATAATATACATCCAAGGCATTTTCAAGTGTTTTGGTCAGCAAATACCCTGAAAGCCCTTTAAAGGCGAATCCTGTCCCTGACTTGTCAAATTGGTTGTAAGGTTGAACCGTGTCACGTAGACCACCGACCTCATGCACCAAGGGCAGACTGCCGTAGCGCATGGCCATCATCTGAGACAGTCCACAAGGCTCAAAGGCTGACGGCATGAGGAAAAGGTCGCTAGCCGCATAAATCTGCTGAGCCAACCCCAAATCAAAAGTAATATTAGCCGACAACTTATCTGGGTATTGGCTAGCAAACCAAGCGAAGGTCTGCTCAAAATCGGCATAACCAGTTCCCAAAAGGGCAACCTGCACATCAAATTGCAGGATATGGTGCAGCTCGCTGACCACCACATCAAAGCCTTTTTGGTCGGTCAAACGAGACACGACCCCAATCAGAGGAACATCTGCCCGCACAGGCAGACCCAATTTTTCCTGTAAGAGCGCCTTGTTTATCGTTTTACCAGATAGGTCTCCTGCGGAGAAGTGTGCAGGCAGGTGCGGGTCGGTCTCCGGATTAATCAGATCGGTATCAATCCCATTGACAATCCCCGTCAACTTACCAGCTTCCATCCGCATAATCACGTCCAAGCCCTTGCCGAACTCAGGGGTCATGATTTCCTCAGCATAGGAGGGTGAGACCGTCGTCACACGATCGGCATAGAGCACGCCAGCCTTCATCCAGTTAAGGCAATCATTCCAGCGCAAGGCGCCATCCTCATAACGCTCAGCACCAACCCCAAACAAGTCTCCCAGCATGGCAGGGTCAAACTGCCCTTGGAACTCGATATTGTGAATGGTAAACACCGTCTTAATCCCACGGTAAGCGTCAATCCAGTCGTATTTTTCCTTGAGCAAATATGGCATCATGGCGGTGTGGTAGTCATGGACGTGGAGCACATCTGGGATAAAGCCGACCTGCTCCATAGCTTCCAAGGCTGCCAGTTGGAAGAAGGCAAAGCGCTCGCCATCGTCCCAGTCCCCATAAACCTTACCTCTGAAAAAATAATGCTGATTATCCACAAAGTAGAAGGTCACCCCGTCACGCACCAAACGCTTGATGCCGACATACTGACGACGCCAGCCAACTTGAGTGTAAAAATAGCAAACCTCCTCGACCTGATCGCCGAATTTACCTGCCACCACGTCGTAGTAAGGTAGCATCACCGCCACCTCGTGCCCATGCTGAACAAGAGATTTAGGCAATGCCCCAATGACATCGCCTAAGCCTCCTGTCTTGGCAAAAGGTGCCCCTTCTGCCGCGACAAATAATAATTTCATCCGATAATGTCTCCTGTGATTTCTTGACCCTTACCGATAACAATCGGATTGTCCTTGCTGCCACGAATGGTCACACCAGCTGGAATAGTGACAGACTTATCAATAATGGCATACTCAACCCTTGCCCCAGCTTCGATGGTGACCTTTGGAAAGACCACTGAGTGAGCGATATGAGCACCTTTTTCCACACGGCAAGACCGAGACACGATGGAATGGTCAACCTCACCAGCAATAATGCTACCAGAGGCAAATTGGGAATTGGTCACCTTAGAGCCGTCTGCAAAATAAGTCGCCTCTTCGTTTTTCACTTTGGTGTACACTTTTTGATTAGTGTAAAGGAGTGAGTGGAATTTCTGCAGATCCAGCATGTCCATGTTAGCCTTATAATAAGACTGGACGGAGCTGATATTGGACAGGTAGCCAGTGTATTCAAAAGCCAGAGCTTTTTCAGACACAATCAGCTCGCGCAAGAGGAAGCGGAGCTTCTTCGGATTGTCCTTTTTAGCTTCCTCTTCCATCTTTTCAATCAACCAAGGCGTGTTAACAACATAAATGTCAGCTGACATATTTTGCGTTTCAACCGTGGTATCATTGTTTTCGATACCAACAACGTTGTCCCCCTCATCGATGGTCAAGATGGCATTGGCATCCGAACGAGCCTCTTTTGGCAATTTTTTGTAAACGACCGTGATATTGCGCTTATTGACATTGTGGAGGTGAAGCACACCTTCAAGATTGATGTTGCTGAGGATATCACAGGACATGTAGACTGTCTGGTCAGAGCCTGATCGCTTGAGGTAGGTCAAAATCTGCTCATAGTAGTCCCTGTCCGTCACCTCACTGGCCACATCCGTCTGATAGAACCCAAGGAAATAATGGCTGAGCAGGGTATTTAATCCCCACTCCCGACCAGATCGGATATGGTCGAAGACTGAGCGGATATTTTGCCCACGGAAAATCCCATAGACACTACGAATACCTGCGTTGGCCAGTGTTGAGAGCTGGAAGTCAATCAGGCGGTATTTGCCGTCAAATGGCAGAGCAGCCAGAGGACGGTTGTCTGTCAAGCTGCCCATGTCTGGGTAGCCAACCGCATTGCCTAAAATCGCTGAATACTTATCAATCTTCATTTGGAATACCTACTTTCTCATCGTAACCCACTACTTGCACCTCTTGCGTCCCATCAATCACAACACCGTCACTGATAATCGCTCCTTCTCCGATGATGGCACGAGTAATTTTTGCCCCTTTACCAATCTTAGCCCCGGTCATGATGAAGCTGTCCTTAATCTCAGCCCCTTCCTTGACCTGAACATTGGTTGACAAAATGGAGTGCTCAACACTACCTGCCACAAAGCAGCCATCAACAACCAAAGAATCCTTGACACTGGCTGTCTCGGTGATAAAGTTTGGCGGTGCGATATGGTTTTTGGAGTAAATTTTCCATGAACGGTCACGACTGTCCAGTTCGTTATCAACAGCGATATACTCCATGTTAGCCTCCCAGAGGGATTCGATGGTGCCGACATCTTTCCAATAACCTGAGAAGTTATAGGTGTAAACCCGCTCACCAGACTCCAGATAGGCTGGGATGACATGCTGACCAAAGTCAGACATATCGATATTGTTCTTTTCAGCAGAGACCAAAAGTTCACGCAGACGGGCCCAGTTGAAGATATAAATCCCCATGGAAGCCTTGGTTGATTTTGGCTGGGCTGGTTTTTCCTCGAACTCAACGATACGGTCATTGGAATCCGTGTTCATGATGCCAAAACGGCTAGCTTCCTTAAGTGGTACGTCGATAACCGCCACTGTCAGGCTGGCTTGATTGTCCTTGTGGGTCTGGAGCATGTCATCATAGTCCATCTTGTAGATGTGGTCACCTGACAGGATCAGGACATACTCTGGATTGATGCTGTCAATGTAGTCGATGTTTTGATAAATGGCATGGCTGGTACCTAGGAACCAACGGTTGCCTTCTGTAGCGGAGTAAGGTTGTAAGATAGTCGCTCCGCTATTGATCCCATCAAGTCCCCAAGAAGAACCGTTCCCGATATGGCTGTTGAGCGCCAAGGGCTGGTACTGGGTGATGACACCGACGTTGTTGATGCCTGAGTTGGCACAGTTAGACAGGGCGAAATCGATAATGCGGTAGCGACCGCCAAATTGCACAGCAGGCTTGGCGATGCTTTGGGTCAGCTTGCCGAGGCGCGTGCCTTGACCGCCTGCTAGAATAAGGGCTAACATCTCATTTTTCATAGGTTTTTCCTCTTTTTTATTGTTTTTCTTATTGCTTTCTGTCCCTGCGCTTAACCTTCCAGATGGAAGCACCGAGGGCTGGGAGAGTGAAGCTAAGGGTATGGTGATAATCTTTCCAGAGACCTTGTTGTGTTTTGGTTAGCGGATTATGCTCTTTCCATACGCCACCATAGATTTCAAGTTCTGTATTGAAGACTTCTTCATAAAGCCCTGCCACAGGCACACCGATGGTAAAACCTGGTCGTTCAACAGGTGCCATGTTAAAGACGCAAATCAGAAGCTCGCCTTTGGCATTTTTCCGAATAAAGGACAGGACAGACTCCGCACGGTTATCCGCATCGATAATCTCAAGTCCCTCATAACGGTCGTCAATCTGCCAGAGCACCTTGTTATCCTTGTAGAACTGATTGAGGGTACGTGTGAATGCTTGCATCTTGGCATTCATCTCGTCCTCCAGATTGCTCCACTCCAGCTGGTAGTCGTGTTTCCACTCGAGGAACTGACCGAACTCGCTGCCCATAAAGAGCAGTTTTTTCCCAGGGTAGCAAATTTGGTAGGTGTAGAGATTGCGCAGACCAGCGAACTGGTTGTACCGATCACCGAACATCTTGTGCATGAGGCTCTTCTTGCCATGGACAACTTCATCGTGGGAAAACGGCAGGACAAAGTTCTCATTGAAGCAATACATGAAGCTGAAGGTCACTAGATTGAACTCATGCTGCCGATAGATGGGGTCCATCTCGTAAAAGCGGAGAATATCATTCATCCAACCCATGTTCCACTTGTAGTCAAAACCAAGACCGCCCTGCTCAATCGGCTGGGTAATCGGTGTTGCAGCGGTCGACTCCTCGGCAATCATCATGACATCAGGATGGCGTTCCTTTATGACCCGATTGAGTTTCTGCAAGAATGCAATGCCTTCTAAATTATGGTTCCCACCGTCCTTGTTTGGCAACCAAGGGCCATCATCGTAATCTCGGTAGAGCATGTTGCTAACCGCATCGACACGAATGCCATCAATGTGATAATGCTCAATCCAGTAAAGGGCTGAGGAAATCAGGAAGGACTGAACTTGATGTTTCCCAAGGTCAAAGTTAAGCGCTCCCCAACGGTAGTTGTTGGCCTCATGCTCTCCCTGATACTCAAAGGTCGGTGTCCCATCATAATAGGCTAGGGCATCATCATTTCTGGTAAAATGCCCAGGCACCCAGTCAACCAAAACCCCAATATTGTGCTGGTGACAAGTGTCCACAAAGGCTTGAAAATCCTCAGGCGTCCCATAACTATGCTCAAAGGCAAAATAACTCATGAGTTGGTAGCCCCAAGACGCGCCAAGTGGATGCGCCATCAGGGGCATAAACTCCACATGGGTGTAGTTCATCTCGACCAGATAAGGGATTAACTCCGCCGTTAACTCCTTAAAGGTATAAGGCTTGCCTGTCTCGTCTTGTTTCCAAGAACCAGCATGCACCTCATAAATATTGACCGGCCGCTCCTTAAAGCCCCAGCGCTTGCGCCGCCCCATCCAGAGCCCATCACCCCACTTGTAGGACCAATCGGTCTTGATAACCGCCGCTGTCCCTGGACGTGCTTCTAGATAGCGGGCAAAAGGGTCGATTTTCTCCACCTGCGAGCCATCGCTACGTGTCACCAGATACTTGTAGAACTGCCCTTCATGCGCTTGGGTGCTCACGGCCTCCCAAATACCTGCTTCATCTTTTGCCATGGGCAATGGCTGAGCTGTCCAGTCGGTAAAATCACCAATAAGAGCAACAGCTTGCGCATTTGGTGCCCAAACCCGAAAGGCATAACCATCCCCCTCACGGTGAACCCCTAGAAAGTTCTGGGCATAGTACTGCTCACCTTGTCCAAAGAGCCATGTTACTTCTTGTTTTCCCAAATAAATCCCTCCTTTTTATGTCAAACGTTTGACATTATTCTAAAAAACAAAAACCAACCCTTAAAAAAAGGATTAGTTTTGATTGTCAAGGACCAGATAAGTCAACGGTTCCAATTCTAAATGAGTTAAACGGAAACGTTTACTATTTGTTCCTATTATAGCACAGTTCTCGATACTTGTCATCTGTATTTCGAGATTTTTTCCACTATTATTGAAAAATATTTTGTAATTTTTTTCTCCGCTTACTGAAAATTCTATAATTCCCGAACCTTTATCAGCAAAATTAACAAAAGTCTTCTGGCGAATCTCCTCAAAGGTCGGAGATGAAAAAGCACTGTCCGTCGTTTTCAGAACAATCAAGTTCCTTAACCGTTCAACCATCTCTTTGTTAGTCGTCACCAAATCCCAATCCACCTGATTGACTTCATCAGGAGCATTGTAAGAATTCATGGCCCGCTCTCGGTCATCCTGAGTCAATTGACCATTTTCCCCTGTCGGATAAAGTTTTGTTCGTCCAAACTCCTGCCCCAGTTGAACAAAGCACATGCCCTGCAGGAGCAGATTGAGGGCATTGGCAACTTCGATGCGCCTGAGATGAATTTCCTCGTCATCATCTGGGTGCAAGTGCCAAAAAAGGTCATTAAGGTTGTAGTTGTCATGGGCTTCGATATAGTTGAGAACCTGATGTGGTGTGAGATAGCCATTAAGCTCATCACTGCCGAGAATACTTCTAGCCACAACATCTTCTGTCGCAGCCCCTGAAACAAGACCACGTTTGAAATCACCATAGACTTCTGCCCCTTTGATGGCATCACGTTGGTCGTCGTTGAAAAATCCGACCCCAGGCATCAGGTGAGCATTGGCTTTTTTAGCCTTAGCCTCTGGAATCAAGCCTGTCCCCATGTCCCACCCCTCACCATAGAGGAGAATCCGAGGGTCAACTTCATCAACAGCTTGGCGAATGACATTCATGGTCTCCACATCGTGCAGTCCCATGAGATCAAATCGAAAACCGTCTACCCCATATTCCTTTATCCAGTAGAGGATGGAGTCAATCATGTACTTGCGGAACATTTCCTTGTCACTCGCCGTCTCGTTCCCACAGCCTGATCCATTGTGGAAAGACCCATTTGCCGTCATGCGGTAATAATAATCAGGCACTGTCAGCTGAAAGGCTGAATCACGGTTGGAGTAGGTATGGTTGTAAACCACATCTAAAATCACCCCAATTCCTGCCTCATGGTAGGCTTGGATAACTTGCTTGAGCTCTAAAATTCGAGTAGCTGGATTGTGCGGGTTGCTGGCAAAAGAAGCCTCTGGGACATTGTAATTTTCAGGGTCGTAGCCCCAGTTATAGGCATAGTTCCCCTCGTCATCAAAAGTCTGGTGGTGATCAAAGACTGGTTGAAGCTGGATATAGTTTACCCCCAGAGACGTCACATAATCAAAGCCTGTCTTATCCCCATACTGGTTAATCGTTCCTTTTTCGATAGCCCCTAAGTACTTCCCTCGATGTTCTGGAGAAATACCAGAGGTAGGGGACTTCGAAAAATCACGGATATGCATTTCCATGATGACGGCCTGATTAGGATTATCCAGTCGCCAAGAAGCTGCTGCACCATGAACAACCTCAAATCCTGTCGGAACTAACTCCTCAGGTGCAATCAAGACTGACCGTTTCCCATCAGCTGTTGTCGCTGTGGCATAAGGATCCCTACTGTGCTTAAAGGTTCGCTTGCGGTAGTAAATCCGGTAGCGATAAGCCTGATAGTTATGGTCACCAGGTATAGTCGCAAACCAGACACCGCAGGTGTTTTGCTGATGGTCATCCGGGCTGCTGACCTGACCTCGCTCCATCTCGAACACCTCACGGACACTAGCTCTATCCTCAGTAGACTGATAAAAAATTAGTTCAACGCGTTCAGCGGTCGGTGCCCAGAGGCGAAACTCAGCTGCATCCGGACTATACCTAGCCCCTAACCAACCTGAGAATCCCCACTTGTGATCAAAAGCTCTGCTATTGACCGCCATATCATAGGCATGCGGCTGACGACGACCATAGTGAGGGCTAGCTACTGCTGCCTGACGGGAATAATAGACCATCTCGTCACCATCTACCAACCAAATCTCGGTCTTTTTCATACCAAACTCACGGTGAATGGCGTAGTCACTCGTTTTTTCCCCCCAGTTTTTCGTCTTTATCATCACATAGACCTTGGGGAGGAAATAAGGAGCAGGGTAGGTGAGGTTCGCGACCGCACCAAAGCTGTCAAAATGTTGAAAATGCGCTTCTTTTCCCTCTTGAAAGTCCCGCCATTGCCACAAATTGAGGTCAAAATAATTTTTATACCGACTATGAAAATGAACCGTTACACGGTTTTCTAGTACCATTTTGCTTGTTTTTATCCCCTTCTATTCTTGTTTTGGAGCCCTTTTCTCCCAGTCATCTACCTCATGACTAAACTTTTGAGCCATAGCAAGGCGTTCGAGTTCGGCAGGGCTAGCCACCATCGCCTCATCGGCAATGTCATCTGTATTGACAAAAAAGGTAATATGCTTATTTAGATTTTCCAACTTAATTGGGGCATCACCGCCATATTCGCCATCCAGGTTAATCATCATGCGTTGATCACTTGTTGGGTGAATGGTGATGGTTCTGGTTTTGATGTAAACCACACGCTTGTCCTCGATATGTTTGCCACCGTTTAAGACCAAGCGAATCAAATCTAAAATTTCCAGCAAATTAGCTGTCTTGATTAAAATCAAGGTGAAAAATCCATTATCCAGCTGAGCATCTGGTGCTAGCTGCTCAAACCCTCCAACCGAGTTGGTTAAGGCTGCAAAGATGAGAGAGACTTCCCCTTCAAAAACACCCTCATCGTGCTCAATCCGAAGAGGAATCATGGTCAATTGAGGCAATAACTCCACTCCCTTAACCAGATAGGCGAGGTAACCAAACATGGTTTTGAGTTGGCTAGGCACAGCATACGTCACCTCTGTCAAGCTACCCGCTGCAGCGATATTGATAAAATACCGCTCCCCGTAAGCTCGCCCAATATCCATCTGCAAGACCTGATTTTTACCAATCAGTTTTGCTGCTGCAACAGGATTCCCACGCGGAATTTTCAAAGCCCTAGCATAGTCATTGGTGGTGCCGGCTGGAATAATAGCAAGAGCTGGACGTTTATCTAACGGTGCAATGCCGTTGACCACTTCGTTTATCGTACCGTCCCCTCCACCAACAACAATCAAATCAAAACCTGCCAAAGCAGCTCGCTTGGCTTCTTCAAGCGCTGAATTCGCCTCTGGTTTAGTCTGAAAGGCAGACGTCTCATAGCCAAAACCTTCCAGAATCTCCAAAATTTCCGGCACTGCCTTGAGCATCAGCTCCTGACCAGAGGTCGGATTATAAATCAATCGTGCACGTTTTTGCATTTCGTTACCTCCTACAGGTTCTCGAGCCAAGCTTCATCGCGGACCGGAATACCCAGTTCTTGCGCTTTGGTTAGTTTACTCCCCGCATCTGCACCTGCAACGACAAGGCTAGTTTTCTTAGACACAGCGCCTGAGACTTTGGCGCCAAAGGCTTCTAGCTTTTCCTTAGCCTCGCTTCGGGTCAGGCGCTCCAACTTACCCGTCAAAACTACGGTTAGTCCCGACAGCTGAGCATCTGCCGCCACCCGTTGACCGAGATAAGCGAGATTAACTCCCCTCGCCTCGAACTCCGCAAGGACCTGTTTAGCGCCTTCCGTGGCAAAATAGCTGAGCAGGTTGGTGGCAATCACCCCACCTAAACCATCTATTCCAGCGATGTCATCTTCCTCAGCCGTCGCTAGCGCTTGTATACTCCCAAACTTTTCTAGGAGGAGCTTGCTGGCTTTACTGCCCACATGCCGAATGCCCAAGCCAAAAAGCAGTTTCTCTGCTGAATTATCTTTACTAGCTTGGATAGCTTCGTAGAGCTTGGTAGCTGATTTTTCCTTGACATTTGGTAAGGTCAGCAACTGGTCGATGGTCAACTGATAAAGATCAGCCACATCATGTACCAGCCCTTTGGCAAATAATTTCTCAACCACAGATGGACCTAGACCTGCGATGTTCATGGCATCACGACTGGCAAAATGTTCCAGACGAGCCTTCATCTGGCTAGGACAGAGCGGGTTGATGCATCGCAGAGCTACTTCGTCAGCGTAGTGATCCAGTTCTGCCTGACAGGAGGGGCAGGTGGTTGGAATTGCCATAGGCTCTTGCAGGGTACGTTTGCTTTCTACCACACGCAGAACAGCTGGAATGATGTCACCCGCCTTATAGACGATAACCGTATCTCCAATCCGAATATCCTTGTCCGCAATGTAGTCAACATTGTGCAAGGTCGCACGGCTGACAGTCGTTCCTGCCAACTGGACTGGGGTCAGATTGGCAGTCGGTGTCACCACACCTGTCCGACCAACGGTCCAATCCACCGACTGGATAACGGCTTCTTTTTCCTCAGCCGGAAACTTATAGGCGACAGCCCACTTGGGCGCCTTAACCGTAACCCCCAATTCCTCCTGCATGGCTAGACTGTTAACTTTGATCACAATCCCATCTATATCGTATGGAAGACTGTTCCTCTGCTCGGCTATTTCTTCAATAAATCGCCAAATTTCCGCCATATCACTAGATATGAGCGAACGATTGTTGACCGAAAAGCCCAGATGGCGCAGATTGGCTAACACCACCTCCTGACTGTCTAGGCTGATTGCCCCTGCTATCTGATAGAGGAAGGTCGCCAGCTGACGCTTGGCAACCACAGCCGTATCCAACTGACGCAAGGTCCCCGCCGCCGCATTTCGTGGATTGGCAAAGACAGGCTCGCCTGCTTCCTGCCGCTCTGTGTTGATACGGTCAAAGGCAGCCCGTGGCAAATAAGCCTCTCCCCGAACAGTCAGGTCGACGGGCTCAGGCAGAGTCAGGGGAATATCCTTAATCCGCTTGAGGTTTTCGGTGATATTCTCACCGACTGTCCCATCACCACGTGTCGCACCCACAACGAGTTTCCCTGCCTCGTAAGTCAGCGAAATTGACAGCCCATCAATCTTTAGCTCTGCCAGATAGGTCGCTTGTGGGAACTCCGCCTTTACTCGACGGTCAAATGCTTCTAACTCCTCTAAAGAAAAGACATCTTGTAAGGAAAAGAGGGGATAGGCGTGCTGGTGTTTGTCAAAACCTGCCAAAACCACACCACCCACACGATGGGTTGGGCTATCAAATAAGACAAACTCAGGATAAGCAGTCTCTAACTCAACCAGCTGACGATAGAGCTGATCATACTCACTGTCGGACACACTGGGATTATCCAAGGTATAGTACTCATAAGCATAGCGGTTGAGTTGCTCAACCAAGGTTTTCATCTGTTCTTGCATAGGACTATTATACCATACAAAGTGCATCAGTGAACATGACAAAACACTAGACTGGCATCACCAATCTAGTGTTTATTAGCTTATTTAGAGCGTCTTCTCAAACCAGCCAATCCTAGAGCTGCAACAAGGGCTGCACTTCCGAGAAGAGCAACGCCTGAGCCTTGCTCTCCTGTATTTGGCAAGCTTGGTTTGCTAGAGTTTATTGGAGTTTGCGCTGACACTGATGATGCTGTCGGCTGGTTTGTCTGGATTTCAGCTGTTGGGGTAGACGTTGTCGGTTGGCTAGTTACTGGCGGAGTTGTTTTACCTGGATAATCGTTCTTGTCTTCTAGATTCGTCTCAGCTAGAAGCTCTACATAATCTACAAAACCATCGCCATCGGTATCCAGGTCTTTTTTAACAGAAACGAGACGAGTTTCTGGGTTAATCTTACCGTAGCGCTCTTCTGAAATTTCAGTTTTTCTGAGGAAATCGGAGAGCACGCTATCCATGCTTGGCCCTTCTTCGCGTTTACCGCCGAGCATGTTGTAGCCATCACCACCTGCTGCTAGGAAATCGTTGGTTGCTAGGTAGTAGGTCTTGGTTAAATCCAAGTCCTGATAGCTGTCAGTTACCTTGTCATAAATTTTAATGCCTAAAATCCGTTCCTCCGCAGGTAGATTGGTATCATAGACGACGTATGCCCCAGACACATGGAGGAAGCCACCGCTAGCTTCAAGTAAGGGATTGCCATTGCTATCAAGAACCGGCTGACCGTCCTTTTGCTGTGTGATAGAACCCAATGACTTGGTAAACATGTCTTTAATCTGCTGACCAGTCACTTCGATCTGGGAAATAATGTTACCAAATGGCAAAACAGCAATAATATCACCCTTGGTCACTGGTTTATCCTTAGCGATGGTCGCACGAAGGCCACCACCATTTGTCACTGCTAAATGAGTCGGATGACTGAACCCTGTTTGACCGTAGTCCCAAAGGGCATCAGCAACCAAATTCCCCAAATTGGTTTCACGAACGCGAACATTTTCGCGGTCGCCATTAAGCTCAACAGGGCTATTGTCCAGAACAACAACAGCGTTCTCTGCATCGTATTTTGCTTTGATGGCAGCTACCTTTTCAGCAATAGCTGAGTTAGCTGTTAAAGCTTTGCCGTCTTTCATCGTAATAAGACCAGCTTCTACACCTGCTTGAGAAAGCGTGATTTTACCAATATTATTAAGGTAGCTTCCTGTCTGCGTGTAGGTCACATTAGTGCCATATTTGGCTTGAGAAACAGTATGTGAGTGCCCGTCAATGACAATCACCCGCTTATTTTTCAAGAGTTCGTTAGCTGCTAAGGCTTCTGCTAGGGTACTGCCCTGCCATGCCACAGGAGTTGTGCTATCAATCCCCAAGTGGGCTAGGATAACGTAGTTGTTATAGGACTGGCGTGCCTCAATCTCAGTGATAACATTGTTCACTTCTGTAATCGGATCACGAAACTCAACGCCGTTAACGTTATTTGGATGGGTTTTAGTTGATGTTTCAGGTGTGGTCACACCGATAACGACAAACTCATCACCAGAGACGTCAGGTGTCTTGTCAACAATCGTGGACGCTTCAAACAGACGAGCACCATTGACATAAGTGTTGGCACTGAGAAGCGGGAAGTTCAGAGATTGTTTATACTTTTCAGCCTGTTCCAAACTAAAGTCAAACTCGTGGTTCCCAACTGCCATCGCATCATAGCCGATGTCGTTCATGAGCTCAGCCATGTCCTCACCCTTAGTCGAGTTAGAAATCGGTAGACCTTGGAAAGCATCACCAGCATCTAAGACTAAAGTCGGTCCTTCTTGACGGGCTTCTTCCACTGCTGTCGCAAGCTTGGCCATACCAATCACATCACGTCCTTCCTCAATTCGACCATGAATGTCGTTGGTGTGAAGAATGGTAACCTGGTCAGATGATGGCTGACTTCCAGCTGTCTCCTCTGCCTGAACTGTTGTGGACAAGATTGTCGCAGACAAAAAGAGACCAGACAATGTTGGCAATAGCAACGATGTTTTCTTCATCATATCCTCCAATAATAAAAACGTTTCACACTTTTTATTATACAGGAATATCGTTCAAGAATAAAGTAATAATAGTTTATTTTTACAAAATATTCGTCTTTAACGGAGCCAATCAATTTCTAGCAAGCCCCGACTAGTCAAAAATGCATTTGCCTTTGAAAAAGGACGGCTGCCAAAAAAACCACGATAAGCCGATAAGGGGCTAGGGTGGGCTGATTCTAACACCAAATGCTGAGGGTTAGTCACCAGTGCTTTTTTCTTTCGTGCATAAGATCCCCAGAGGATAAAAACAACTGGTTGCGCTTGCTGATTAACCACCCGGATAACCGCATCTGTAAAGGTCTCCCAGATAAGACCAGCATGCCCATTGGCCTGACCAGCAGGCACCGTCAAACAGGCGTTTAAGAGCAAAACCCCCTGCTCAGCCCATGGTGTCAAATCATGATGAGACCGCTCACCCAAATCGTCAGCTAGCTCCTTGAGGATATTTTGGAGAGATGGCGGAGCAGGCAGGTCATTAGGAACAGAAAAAGACAAGCCCTGCGCTTGCATGGGGCCGTGATAGGGATCCTGACCTAAAATAACCACCTTGACTTCTTCTAAGGCTGTTGTTTGCAGGGCAGCAAAGACCTTATCCTTTGGCGGATAGACTGTTCCCTGTGCATAAACGTCATTTAAAAAATGATTGATGTTGGCAAAATACCCCTCAGGTAGCTCTGACTTAATCAAGTCATGCCATGTTGAATGTGCCATGTTTCGACCTCTTTTTTTGGCTTTATTGTACAGGACTTAACCTAAAAAATCAAACCATCCTTGAACCAGTTAATAGACCTGTAGCCGCTTTTCCAGCTCTGCTTGCCCCAAAGCATAGAGGGTACAAATCACCCAATAAATCAGCGACACACAAATATAAACGGTCATGTAGTCCCACCTGGCTCCACCGACGATTTTTGCCTTTTGAAACATCTCTGGAACACTGATCATGGCGGTAATGGCTGTACTTTTAACCATGTCCAATAAGACATTACTCAACGGCGGTAAGGCAATCCTAAACGCCTGGGGAATAATCACCTTACGGTAGATGCTAGCGATGGGTAACCCTAGAGCACGTGCCGCCTCCCATTGCCCCTTGTCAACCGCCTGCAAGGAGGAGCGAATTATTTCTGAAATGTAAGCACTAGACATGATGCTAAAAGCCAAAATGCTAGAGGTTACCGCATCAAATTTTATCCCAACATAAGGTAGACCAAAATAAATCAAAAAGAGAAACACCATCATAGGAATCCCCCTCATCAGGGATAAATGTGCCTGCACCAGCCAGCGCAAGGGAGCAAAACGCGACAACCGAGCCACTGCCACGAAAAAGCCTAATAGTGTTCCTAAGCCAAAACCAATCAGTGATAAGCCCAAGGTCCAGGGCAAGCCCTCTAAAATTTTGGGGATAGCTTCCTTGGCCACCTCAGGGTTAAACATTGCTTCCCAGCGAATATCCATATTTTTTCTCCTTTTGATCTATTTATGCTATTGATCTCCAACACGAGAAGATGAGAGGCTAAGTCAAGCGCCAAACCTCAACTGTACTTTTCAATATGTCAGACCGCCAAGCCTGGTTCATTCACTAACAGTCAAGCCTTAACATTCATTAGACCTATCTTGAAAAAGCTCGTCTTCCACTCAACACTGCCATTTCCAAAGCTTCCTCTAGGCTTTCTATCCATCGATTCGTTCAAGGATTCACGCACGATTTGAAACATTTTGTATTTTTTGATATAATACAATTATAATATATAATAAGCACTCAAGCGATGTTAAACACATCGTCGCAAGACATTAGAAAGGATGCGCTAAGCGCAAGTGGTAACTTTTCATAGTATATAAAGTCATCTTTTTTTGGATCTGCCTTTTGATCGTTCTTTTTTCTGATAAACTTTTCAAAAAGCATACCCTTGCTTGGAAAATAGTTTTCGCTATCCTAGCAGCAATCGCTTCGATATCGTTTATGTTCTAGTAACCACTTTAAAGACCTCCTTTGGGAGGTTTTTTAGTCACCTCCTCTTAAAAAAGTTCAGCATGACCTACTAATCCATATAACGTTTAGGACTTTTCATCAAAAAAGAGCGACAGCACCGACTGCTGTCAGTCTGGTTGGCTGTCCCTCTATGATGTTTTATTTTGAAAAATCAACTACTGGCAATTTATCCGCACCCTCTTCAGGCTTAGTCAAATCAGCACCTGAATAGTATTTTTCAGACAAAGCTTTTAAAGTGCCATCAGCAATCATCTCTTCAATGATTGGATCGATTTTCTGTTTCAAGCTGTTATCAGCCTTGTTCATCACCATGGCTTGTTTGGTTGGGTTATACTTGGCTTTACCCATGGCAAGGTTAGGGAACTGTTCCTTCATCATTTCGACATAGAGCGCTTGGGTGTAGTAATCGTTTGGAATGAAATCTGTTCGACCATTCTCAACGTCGCGTAGGTAAACATCGCCTGACACGTTGTCATAAGTGACCAATTCTGCACCAAGTTTTTCTGCCAATTTCATAAAGTTGGTTCCTGCTTCACCAGCAGCTTTTTTGCCCTTCCAGTCAGACAAGTCAGCTTTTTCGATGCCTGATGACCCATCTGCACGGACAATCATCCCACTGACAGAGTATTTGTAAGGAACAGAGAGATTATACTTTTCCTCACGCTCTGGGGTACTGTCTAGATTGTTCACAAAAAGGTCAACACTACCGTTATCAACAGAAGCAAAGGATTCTGCAAAAGCCAGTTCTTGGTATTCCACCTTGATACCGAGACGCTTAGCAATTTCGTTTAATAGCTCAATTTCGTACCCTGTCAATTCGTCCTTGTCATTATGAAACGACGTCGGCCAATAGGTTCCTGGCGTTGCAACTTTAATGACACCTGCTTGTTCAATCTTTTCCCACTGGGTGGTTTCTTTAGCAGTATCAGCTGACTTGCCAGAACAAGCCACTAGAACCAGCGACAAACCGAGAGTAAATAGAGCACTTAGTTTTTTCAACATGAGTTAGCTATCTCCTATTTTTTGTTGGTAAACCTACCACGTTCTATAGATTAACACGTCAAATCACTTTTGGCAAGCGTTTTTAACCGAACAACTCACATTTCTAACCTATAACAGTTGGGCAACTGCCAGCTGTTTTATAGCACCTGTCTGATCCAACTGCTCAGCTATTGAAAGGAGCATATCCTCCCGACCCTTAGCCGCCATGAGTTGAATACCGATAGGCAAACCGTCTGATCGCTCATAGGTTGGCAGGCTGAGCGCAGGCTGTCCTGTCAGATTGGCATGCGCTGTGATTGGTGTCACGGCAAGGGCTGGCGCAAACATCTCCCAGATCAGCTCCTGCTGCTGGCTCATGGTATAGTGATCCATTTGGATTAATCGCTGACGCACCGCATCTGATGGGGTTAACTGACCGTGTAGAGGCGCCACATCAGCCACTGTCGGGGTCAACAGCACATCATAAGTCTCATGGAAGACCGCCATCTGATGACTGAACCGATCCCAGTCTTGCAGCGTTTTTGAATAGACTTGAGCTGGAATGGTCAAACCACTCCGATAAATAGCCCAGGTCATCAGTTCCATATCATCAGGCGTCACTTGCCGTCCCAGCCCCTCTTCGATCTCAGCGAACATCTGAGCAGTTTCCACGCTGTTCATCAGGTAATAAGACTGCAAGAGCGCCACCGCATCGACAGGGTAGTCGTCCAGTTCAACCACATCATGCCCCAAGTCACGCAGGGCTTGGGCGGCTTCTGCCACCGCTGCTTGGGCGGCTTCTGACAGCTGTGTTCCCACAGGAGACTGGGGAAAATAGGCGATCTTTAACGATGTCTTAATCGGCTGATAAAAGCTTTCCTGAGATAAGGTCGGCAGAGGAAATGGGCTCTCCAGCTGGCAAGTCTGCAAGTCCCAGAGCAAATTTCTGGTGTCACGAACGGATTTGGTCAGGGCAAAATGACTAGACGCTCCCTGCCATCCTCTGAAAGACGTCGGACCAACTGGCACCCGACCACGACTAGGTTTAAGTCCGATTAAGCCATTAAAACTAGCCGGAATCCGAATAGAGCCGCCGCCATCACTAGCTCCTGCTAGCGGCACAAGCCCAGCTGCCACCGCTGCTGCTGCGCCTCCGCTAGATCCGCCTGCATTTCGGGTCAACTCTCGAGGGAGATTGACTGCACCGTGTAAACTACTATCAGAGATATTTTTGAAGCCAAACTCAGGCGTATTGGTGCGACCAAGAATGACAAAACCAAGCTCCTCCAATCGTTTGACCAGGTTATCTGTGGTGCTGGCACGATAATTGGCAAAAAGCCGTGAGCCAGAAGTCGAGAGTTGCCCTGCTTGGTTTTGACCTAGGTCCTTGAGCAAGATAGGAACACCCGCAAAAGGACGGTCTGACGTCCCTTGTCGGTCTAACTGGTCAGCAATCGCTAACGCCTCCTCGTACTGGGTACTGACAACCGCATTGATGAGCGGATTGAGACGTTCTATACGCTGGATAGTCTTCTCCACCAGCTCACGCGCCGTCAGCTCTTTTTGGCGAATCAGCTCTGCCAGCCCCGTGGCATCCTGACGGATCAGCTCTTCTTCCATTCGTCTTTCTCCTTTCCTCTATCACAACATTCCGTTTCCTTAGCCATGTCCTGCAAGTCATCTTTTACATCTGGTTCAATCGCCAACTCACCCTGATTAAGCATGTCAAGTAGTTCATCAACGACCAGCCCCCATTCATCGTGGTCTAGAAAAGTCTGAAAAC
The DNA here is from genome assembly GCF_041807805.1 of Streptococcus sp. E29BA. Classification (NCBI taxonomy): domain Bacteria; kingdom Bacillati; phylum Bacillota; class Bacilli; order Lactobacillales; family Streptococcaceae; genus Streptococcus; species Streptococcus sp. E29BA. Next base: position 28,593 of record NZ_JBGTZA010000018.1, on the reverse strand, counting down.
GGTACGTGTCCTGTTCTGACAGACTCTCACTGCAAGCCTCAAGTCAGGCTTGCAAGCGACTTTTCATGATAGCTAGCGGCATGATTTTCTTAGTGATGTGCATCTTGCATGTCACCTTGTATAACGCAACTAAAGGTTATAAAAGCACTTGGCAATGGACAAATGTCACCTTTTTTAGCAAATGGGAGGAGGTCAACTCCCGCCACAAGCAACTGCACCTTTGCTGGCTTACTTTTCTACCCTTAGCCCCTGGGTGTCGACAATCAACTGCACTAGCTCACCATCGTGACCCAAACGGTTGACCGCCTGACTGATGAGTTCTACCTTGTCTCTAGGGGCTAAAATCATGATGGTTGGACCTGCTCCTGACAGATAGACCCCGTAAGCACCAGCTGCCAGAGCAGTCGATTTGACACTGGCAAATTCTCTGACGAGACGTTGACGGTAAGGCTCATGGAAATGGTCATTTTGAATAGCCTTGCCAGCCAGCACCATATCACCTGTCAATAGGCCCGTAATAGCCATATTGGATACCGCACTGGCCGCTACTGCTTCCTTGTAAGACAAGGTCTCAGGCAAGACCCCACGGCTCTCGCTAGTCTTGAGCTCATAGCTCGGAATGTAAGCCAAGAGCGAGCAGACAGGAAAGGGTGCTACCAGATGGCTCAGTTCCCCATCCACATAAGACGCCACGACGAGATTACCAAAAATCGCTGGGGCAACGTTGTCAGGATGCCTTTCAATGCTGTTGGCTATCCGTAATTTATCCTCATCAGACAGTTGCAAGTTCCCCAGCTGATTAGCCAGTTCAATCCCCGCCACAATCACGGAACTCGATGACCCCAGCCCTCGAGCCAGAGGAATATCACTGCTCATCTTTAACCGATGTGGCAACAGGTTCTCACTCACTTCAAGCGCTGTTGTAATGAGCAAGTTGGTCTTATCAGCAGGAATCTCCTCACCCAAGTCATGCTCGATGATCCAGTTTTCTGTACCCTCTAGCACCTCAACCGTCAGGTATTTGGACACTGCCACACCAACCGAGTCAAAACCCGGTCCGATATTGGCTGAGGTCGCTGGAACGATAATCTTCATCTCACACCCCCAGTACCTTAAAGTGATTGAGCAGGGTTACTTGATCTGCTGTTGCAATTTGCGTCCGTACCCGATCCAGCTGTACTAAACTCATCTCGTGGGTGACAATCACAACACGAGCGGTCTCGCCGTCCCCTTCAGTTTGTAGCACCTGTTGGAAGGAGATGTTTTCCTTGGCAAATAGCTGAGCTAACTTAAAGAACTGACCTGCTTCATCCTTGATGGACAGAGCAAAATAGTAGGAGTTCGTCACGTCCTCAGGCTGAGCCAGATGAGTCTCTTGAGCAAAACCATTAAAAGCTGAAATCACTTGACCATTTGTGATGGCTCTGCCCAATTTGACCAAATCCGCCACGACAGACACCGCTGTCGGTTTCTGACCTGCTCCTGGTCCATAAAACATGGATTGACCGATACCGATAGACACCACAAAGACAGCGTTCATGACGCCGTTGACGCTAGCCAGCGGATGCGATTTTGGCAAGAAGGTCGGCGCCACCTCAACTGATAAGCCTGATGCTGTTTCACGCACATCACCAACCAGTTTGATGACATAGCCCAGTTGCTGAGCCATGATCACATCAGCAGGCGTGATGGTCGAAATCCCACTGTGACGAACGGTCTCAAAATCAACCGTCATGCCAAAACCAAACTGACTAAGGATAGCAGCCTTGTAGGCCGCATCTATCCCCTCGACATCGTTGGTCGGATCGCTCTCCGCATAACCCAGCTCCTGTGCAGTTGCCAGTGCCTGCTCATAAGACCAGCCTTCGTCCACCATTTTGGTTAGCATGAAGTTTGAGGTGCCGTTGAGCACCCCCAACAGACGAGTGACCTTATCAGCTGTCAGAGAGTTTGCTAGTGTCCGCAAAATCGGAATGCCACCAGCCACCGCCGCCTCATAGTAAAACCCAACCTGGTGCTGATTGGCCAGCGCCAACAGTTCCTTGCCATGCACCGCAATCAAGTCTTTATTAGCTGATACCACGTGCTTGCCTGCTGCCAATGCCTGACTGATAAAGGTTTTTGCCGGCTCAATCCGTCCCATCAACTCAACCACGATCGCAATATCTTGGTCAGTCATAATCTCTGCCACATCGGTAACAAAATGATAGTCCTGACCAGCCTCTACAAGACGTTGTTTTTCTGATTCGTCCTTAACCAGAATTTTGGAAATCTCTAGTCGTCCTCCGACAGCCTGCTCAATCTTGCTGGCATTTTCCTCCAACAAGAATGGCACACCACTGGCTACCGTTCCAAATCCTAATAGTGCAATTTTAATCACGTTTGTCCTCACTCTTTTTTCTAAATGATGTATCTTTCAAATTATAACACAAACAGGTTTACAAAAGCTAGCCGAATCACCTCGTCTTCACTCTCTTAGGGATGAAAAAACACCTGTAACAGTTTCACTATCACAAGTGTTTTTTTCAGAAAAGTCATACTCCCCTCTTGTCGACTGCTGTCCTAAAATGAAATAGCAAGAGCAAGTAGACTTAATCCTTGAGTGAATGATTTCCTTCATCGGTTTAACAGGTTTGACTAGCTGTCTGTTGCTGCTTTAGTCCAGTCGCTCTTCCATGACAAAGTCGATTGGTAGCCAGTTGAGAATGTCAACCAGATGCTTTTCCCAATAATACCAGTCGTGAGTTCCTGCGGAGTGGCTAAAAGTCACCTCTAATCCTAGCTCTCTCAAGCGGTCAACAGCCGTCAGGTTAGCCTGATAGAGAAAATCTTCCTCACCGCACCAGGCCCAGAACTGGGTCTCTTTGTCGTGCTGCTCTGCCATTGTCTCCAAAGCATAAGGAGAGGTCGTCCAGTCATCCACCTGACCAAAGACGCCCTGCCAGTAAGCGGGCTTGGCCAGCTCCTTGGCTGTAAAGTTTTCAAAGGTGAGGGCCCCAGATAGGCTAGCCGCATAACCGAAGCGGTTGGTCTTGAGAGCTAAGGCAAAGGCACCATAGCCACCCATGGATAGACCTGCGATAAAGGTCTTCTCGCGCTTGTCAGTCATATTAGGGAAGAAACGCTTGAGCACGCGCGGCAACTCCTCAGCGATGGCGGTATAGTAGGCATAACCATACTGGGTATCCGTGTACCAACCGTTGCTGGTGTTGGGCAGAACCACAATCAGATTGGTCTGACGAACCAAGCGCTCGATGTGACTGCGTTTAAGCCAGCTGTTGTGGTTGCCATTCATGCCATGCAAGAGATAGAGCACAGGAATGTCCGTCAAGTCGGGCTCATTCACTCGACTAGCATCTGGGTAGATAACATTGACGTTCCACTCCATGTCCAAAACTTGCGAAAAATACTCGATGTTAAAAACAGCCATCTTAATTGTCGTCCCTTCTCGTGTCTTTATACCGCCTAATGACAAACTCATGTCCAGCGATGAACGCCGTCTGCACCGTATCAAAAACCTCTGGTTGAAAATCCTTACGAATAGTAAGAGTATTCAAGCAATCATAGCCTAATGATGTATACAAGTCTATGGCCGCCAGATTTCTCGCCGCCACTTCAATATAAAGCGAGGCAGAGTAAGCCCTAACCTTTTCTTCCAAGAGTCTCATGACCTGACGCCCAAAACCTCGTCCCTGATAGTCAGGACGAATAAAAAAATCTTCCAGCCAATCAATAGCACCACCTCGAGCACCCAGATGGGCAAAACCAATAAGTTCTGAACCATAAGACACCAGATAAAACAAATGCCCTTGCCCTGTCCAAGTCTGATAGTGTGTTAACAGCACCTCATCGGCCACCTGTTCCTGATTATGAACCAGCCAAAACTGAGCAATCAAAGACAAAATGGCTTTCTTATCCCGCTCATTAGCCAAACGCAAACTGACCATTCCCATCTACAATCCCCCATCCTCGTAAAACTTAGAATTCACCAAATGCTTAGGCTGGTAATTCTCAATCATCTGTACCAAAAACTCACCCAACTCCTCGTAGGTCGTCTCGTCCCCAATCATTTCCTTATAGGCATCCCGCTCTTCATCATTGGCTACTTTCTTAAAATAACCCCAGATGTGCTGGTAGGCAGTCCTCAGGGTCGCCCCTGTCGGGGCAATGGCTTGCGCTTCAGCCAAGAGGCGATAAAAATCCTTTTCTTTATCTGCCGACCAGTCATTGCCCTTAAAAAGCAGGCGAATAGCATTGTAATGAGCTTGCGAGTGTCCCATGACCCAGTACTTATGATAAGCCCACTGGGCTTGAATGGATGTCATCATCTCTTCCTCCTCAACCTTAGCACACTTGCTCGCCAGATTAGTCTGGTCAACCTCAAGCAGCGCAACAACCAAAAAACAGTCGCAAACAACAAGATGAGACCTGCCCCAATCAATGCCACTTGCTCTGCTTCAATCAGCTCAGTTCGAATCAGCAAAACAGTAGCAAGAGCAAGAACAGCCAAAAGGCAGAGATGAAGCAGATAAATCACCCAAGCCAAGGCATACATTAGCCATGACAACGGTGTTGGGCGATCTGCCGCCACATCTTCGACAAAGAGTACAGATAGGTTCGCCAGCAATTCCAGAAACATCTCCAAAAACATGATAACCTCCTACACTAGCGCTAAAAGCGCTGTGACTTCGTCTGCGGTCAATCGACGATAAGCCCCCTCAGGCAGGTCATCAGGCAGGTTCAATGGTCCCATGCTGAGGCGCTTGAGACCGGTCACGGTCTTGCCACGGCTAGCCACCATGCGCTTGACCTGATGGAACTTCCCTTCTCGAATGGTAATCCGCACCCGACTGGTCTGCTCTGCCATGTCCAACAACTCCAAAACCGCCGGTAGACACTGGTGGTCACTAAGGGTAATGCCGGCCGCAAAAGCCGCCACGTCATCCTCATCCATTAGCCCATCTACATCTGCCTCATAGGTTTTGTCGACGTGTTTTTTTGGGGACAGCAGAGCGTGTGCCAGCTGTCCGTTATTGGTCAAGAGCAGGAGGCCTGTCGTATCCTTGTCCAGACGACCGACAGGAAAGACCTGCTTGTGGCGAGCAGTGTCATCCAGCAGGTCTAAAACCGTCCGTTGCTTGCTATCTTCAGTCGCTGAGATGACACCTGCAGGCTTGTTAAGCAGGTAGTAGACCAAATCCTCATAGAGCAGAGGCTCCCCTTGATAAGAGACCTGATCAGCTAACTCATCGACCTGTTCCTTGGGCGAAGTGATGACCTGACCATTGACCGTGATCAGTTTTTTCTTAAGCAAGGTCTTGACCTCTGTCCGAGAGCCCAAACCGACTTCTGTTAGAAATTTATCCAGACGCATCCCTTACTCCTTTTGCCCTGTAACCAGCTGTTTAACAGTTCCTCGTCTAGGAATCAGTTCCCCTTCGCGATAGGCCTGATAGGAAGCGTTCAAGACTGCCCCAAAAATCAAAACCTGACTAAAGAGAATAAACCACATCATAAGGGCAAAAAGTGCCACAGAACCAAGAAATCGCAAATTCTCCATCCGCATGATGGTCTGACTGACGTAAGTCCCAAAAAGGTTAGTTGTTGTTAATAAGACAAAACTGGTAAAGAGCGTTCCAGGGAGTAAATAGCGCTTTTTGGTGATCCGAATATTGGGCAAAAGATAGTACAAAATAAGAAGAGCAATCCCAAAAACAAGCCAGACCATGGGTTGCAACAAGGTCCCCAGAAGCTCATAGAGCTCTGTCACTAAAGCAAAACGCTGGTGGAGCAAATCCAGCAAACTGCGCCCAAAGGTAGACAAGACGATACCCAGAGCTAGGAAAACAATGAGAATAACACCTGACAAGAGCCCTATCAAGCGCCCCAATAGAAAATCTCGGTGCTCTTCACTGTTATCGTAGGCCTTGTTGACTGCCTTTTGCAGGAAGAAAAACCCTCTGGACATGGTCCAAAAACCAGTCGCCAAAGACAGCCAAACCAAACCTGTCAGAGGTTGATTGAAAATATTTTCCACTAAACCAGAAACAATATCATAGAGTTCCTTAGGCAACTGCTCCCGTAAAAAGGTTAGTAAATCAGCGGTATCAATGTTGAAATAAGGAAAAATATTAGCCACCAGTACCAGTAAGGGAAAAAGTGTCAATAATAAATAATAGGCAACTGCAATGCTAGACAAATCAATCTCTGCACTCTGGTAGTGACTGATAAACTTCTGAACCAGAGTGTGGGCTTTTAACGTTTGAAATCGTTCTTTTAGCATCAGTAGGTACGATCCTCACCCTGACTGGTCAAGATGCGAGGACCGTCCTTCGTAATCACAAATTGGTGCTCATACTGACAGGACAAGCCACCATCCAAGGTTTTGTGCGCCCAACCTGTCTTCATGTCCGTATCAATCTCCCAAGTGCCTGTGTTAATCATCGGTTCGATAGTCAAGACCATCCCTTCCTTGAGGCGCAGGCCTCGTCCAGCCACACCGTAGTGCGGTACCATAGGCTCTTCGTGCATAGTTGGACCGACACCGTGACCGACCAAATCACGCACCACACCGTAGCCACGTTCTTCAGCATATTGCTGAATGGCTGCGCCAATATCCCCGATACGATTGCCAACGACAGCTTGTTCCATCCCGACATAAAGACACTCCCGAGTGACTGCCATCAGGTTTTTAACCTCATCAGATACCTGACCGACCGCATAAGCCCAGCAAGAGTCTGCCAAACCGCCTTTATAGGACTGGGTGTGCTTTTTCATCTCAGCAACATTGTCAAAGTTTAGTTTGGAGACATCAAGAACGCTTTTATCCAAAGGTTCGCTCATGACCATATCAACCTTGAGCAAGTCACCTTCTTTTAGAATATAGTGACGCGGAAAAGCATGCGCAACTTCATCGTTGAGACCGCAACAGGTCGCATAAGGATAGTCCATGACATGACCGTCCACACCAATTTGCAGCGGCAATACATTTTCCGCCTTGCAACGTTTGCGAACATATTCTTCCACAGCCCACATGTCTGCTCCTGGCTTAATAATCTCACGCAGACCGATATGAATGCTGGCTAGGAAGTCACCAGCACGATCCATGGCATCAATTTCTCGTTGGGATTTTAAAGTAATCATAAATTCTCTTTCTAAATATAACGGAGATTGGGCCATCCGCCCCTCTCTTTTATTGATGTGGCTGACTAATTTTAGCCAAATATCAGCAGGTGCCTAGCTCATCTTACTGGTCACCAGTGCCTTGACGACAATATGGCTGTTGAGGTGAATTTCGACATCGATGGCAGCACTGCGTCTCGTTTCAGTAATGATGTTTGGTACGATGGTAAGGACATCGTCAATTTGAACTGACTGAAGGAAATAGATTACCATCTGCTCAATGATGATGTTTTTCTTGTTTTTAGACATTAAGCGGCGGTGAACAACCTCTTTGATGAGTTCTGCTAAAATGCCCTGAGCAAGGTTACCAGAGTTGTCCACCATGGCTGGTTCAACAGCGAACTGATAAGTGTCGTTTTCTAATTTCAAATTGGACACAATCTGCTCACTATAGGTATGGAGATTGGCATTTTTACTATCTTGCAAGCTCTCCATGACCCGCCGTCTGGTCACGACACCTAGCAGTTTATGGTTTTCGTTAACCACTGGTAGCATGTCATAATCTTCAAAAATCATTTTCTGACTGATGGTGGCTAGACTGACATTTGGCGTGGTGACAGCAGGGTCTTTGGACATGACCTCGGCAATGCTGATATCGCCATCTTTACCAGCTAAATCGCGCATGCTGACGACGCCAAGTACCGTATCGTGCTTATCCACAACCGGAAATCGGACATGGTTATGGTGCTTGAGCATCATGATGTAATCACTGACATGGTCGGTATCCAGCAAGCAGCCATAGTCATTTTTGAACTGGTAAATTTGGTCAACAGTTTTGACATCCGTCTTGATACGGACATTGGATAGGGCTTGATTGATCATGGTCGCTACGGTAAATGTATCATAGCTGGTCACCATGACAGGAATACCGAGCTTGTTTGATGTATCAATCACACGGTCTGAAATCTTGAAGCCCCCTGTCACAAGAATGGCATTAGCATTTTCTAAGGCTAGTAACTGAATCGCTTCGCGATCTCCAACAATCAAGAGCCCACCCTTCACCAAATAACGAAGAATATTGTCCCGCGTCATGGCACCAATCGAGAATTTGCTAAACTCGTGACCCAGACCCGAGTGCCCCGCCAATACTTCTGAATCACTGACTCTGGCAATCTCCGCATAGGTCAAGCGATCCAAGCGTTCCTTGGTTTTCTTTTCCACACGAACGGTCCCACTTCGTGGTCTTGTTTCAACCAGACCGCGATTTTCCGCTTCTTTTATGGCACGATAAGCGGTTCCGTCACTGACCCTGAGGTGATTGGAAATGCTCCGAACACTGACCCGTTTACCGACGGGTAATTTTTCCAGATAAATCAGTATCTCTTGATGCTTACTCATAGCGATAATCTCCCGATGTGAGTTGATAAGTTAGGTAGGTTCTAATCTGATGTGTATAGCGGTCACTACCACGGTGACGCTTGATGAGGCGAAAACCTGCTTTTTCAGCGACACGTTGACTGGCTTTATTGTCAATATCACAGACGATGATGAGCTCCTTTAACCTGATTTCATAAAAGGCTGTAAAGGTCAAGGTTTTAACAGCTTCCGTCATCAACCCTTGACCCCACTTGGATTGCTTGAGCAGGTAGCCCAGTTCAGCTCGGCCATTGTTTACATCTAAACGATCCAAGCGAATCAGCCCGATAAGCTCATCTGTCGGTTTCTGACAAATGCCCCAAATCCCTAGCGGTCGCGTCATAAAGGCCTGCACCAGCAGCTCATCGCTCTGCTCTTGCGAGGTAACTAAGGGTAGGATAAAGCGAGCATTGTCAGGAACACTGACCATCTCATAAAAGGCATCTCTATCCTCAAAACGGATTGGTCGACAGACCAATCCAGCGGTTTCAAAGCTGGCATATTTTGCCAGTGCTGTCCAAATCTTCTTCATCTCTGTCTAGTATAGCATAAAAACCCTATCTTGGCTAAATTGGTGACGGATTTAGGGGAAAACGCAGTAGAAAATGTCGATACAATTATAAACTCGTTCCGCTATTCTGGTACATTGTTAGAATAATAAAACTTGACAATTTAAATAACTTATTAGTAAAATATGATTGTATCCGATATTCACACCTTAAATCTAGATCACGAGAGCAACTAGAGAAAGCAGATTCCCTGCATAAAAGTTAGTCACTTTCTAAACAATATCAATTGAGTGCTGCACTTGCTATTAGTTAAAGAGGTAACTTTTTGCTCTATTTATCTTTGATCTCATTGAGAATATTAGAACAATGTTCGAATAAGCTTTTCGGGTAGTTTTTATGCGAAATATCTATTTTAATATGCGGTTTTCGGTCTAAAATATGTCCTGATTGCTTTTCTTGGGCGAACATTGACTCCTAATTCAACGATATGTCCTTTCTTAACTCCAGTAAACAATTATGCTATATTTTCTGAACTTCGCTATATCCCCTCTAGTTCCGAAGAAATGCCATAAAACACTGCACAAAGAAGAACAATCCCGTCTAATTAAGAGACCCTCGTTTTAATAGACTTAATAAAATTGTTGTGAATAAGGGAATTTAATTCTTAATTTTTAATCTTAATCATCTTAATTTATTCTGTGAATGGAGGTACTTAGAAAGATGAGAATATCATGAATAAAAAAATATCCGTTGCAATTGCAACATCTGTTGTAATCGGAAGCGCTAGCACATCCTTGGCATGGGCTGATGAAATTGAACAACCTCTGATCAATAACGAGATTGGACAAGCCAATACTCCAAACAAGGAAGAGTCAGAACTAAATAAAGCCTCTTCTGATCAAGCACCATTGAAAGAGGCGTTAGAAGAGCTGAAAGATATTCGTAAAAAACACCATGTCGATGGGCGGGGCAAAATTATCGCACTGGTTGACTCCGGAGTCGACACCAATCACCCAGACTTGAGATTAGACGATGACGCTATTTCTTCTAGCAAAATAACACCGTCCGAGAATAAAGATGGGAACACCGACTTTACCGCTAAAATTCCTCACGGCTATAACTATACTGAGGGGAATTTTCGACTAAGGGATGATGTTCCAGACCCTCACGGACAGCATGTCGCAGGTATCTTAGCAGGAAACAGTAAAGACCCTAACGGTGTTGTCGGTGTCGCTCCAAATGCGCAACTGCTCGGCTATAAAACCTTTTCTGACAGTACTCAAAAAATCTCTCCAGGAGCAAACGATGCAGTGGATCACGCAATCAATGATGCCGTTGAACACGGGGCAGATGTGGTTAACTTAAGCCTGGGACTTGAGGGTTCTGGATTACCTGGAGATATCCATGGTGAAACAATCAAAAATGCGGTGGATAAAGGGGTTGTTATTGTCTCCTCAATCGGAAATTACTCCTCTTCTACCTCTAGCAGTACCTATGACCATTATGCTAACCGTGGTTTAGCGATGAAAGATAGTGCCGCCATGGTTGCTCTTGCAGCAACTCCTCAAGCTATCGGCGTTGGAGCTGTTCAAAACAAGGTGCTGTACGCAGAAAACATGATTGTCGATGGGGAATCTTACCCACATTGGAATGTCGGAAAAGCCACCCAAAGCCTCAAACCAAGACAGGAACAGACTGTTGAACTGATTAATGCTAACCTTGCTACGCAAAAAGATGTTGACACACTAGGAGACAAGCTTAAAGGAAAGGTTGCCTTAATCTATCGTGGTGAAGATGCTGTTTATAAAAAAGCTGAACGCCTAAAAGATGCTGGAGCTATTGGGGCTATTCTGATCAATGCTCCTCTACATGCTAGCCGTGAAGATTACCGAGAAAAATTCATTACGTCCTACGAACATATTAGAACTTCTGATTTTTGGTATGTCTCAGTTTCTGGGAAAGCTGGTGAACAATTAGTCAAACCAATCGCTAATATCGGTGATACAAAAAACATTAAGCTTCGATTCACTACCGAAAAATCACCCTATGTGCTCTCACAACATGACCGCATTGCAGGATTTTCTAGCTGGGGACCGACCAGCGATTTAGAACTCAAGCCTGATTTAGTTGCTCCAGGTCAAGACATTCGTTCGACCTTTAACGATGGCAGTTACGGTGTGATGTCAGGAACTTCTATGTCATCTCCATATGTTGCAGGAGTCAGCACGCTCCTTTCCGATAAAATTAAAGGAATCACTGGCAGCAAAGAGCGCCTAGGATTTTACAAAGGATTTTCAAATGTAGAGCTTAACAAGCTCTTGCTCATGAACACTGCTAAGCCTCTAAAAGATCTCGGTTCAACTACTGGTGATTTGGAATACTCTCCAAGAGTACAAGGTGCTGGTCTAGTTGATGCTGATGCCGCTTTATCCACCAAAGTATTTGCAACTGGAACAGGCAAAAAAGGCGTTGTCACCTTGAAAGAAATCAAATCTGATGAGGTGACATTTACCGCAACCTTATACAATTTTGGAGATACTGCGCAACAATTTGACATCAAACACAGTAAAGTTCTGTCTGAGACTGTTATCAAGAAAACCAAAACTGAGCGCGAAGCTACAAGTTCCATTTTCACCAAAGATGAGACAGGAATCTTTACAGAACATATTAACGAAGTTCACCCTATAGCAGTTGATGGCGGGGAGTTAACCAGTGACCACCAGGTACTAATTCAGCCAAATAGTTCTGCAACTGTCACTTTCAAACTGAAAACTGGACAGGTTAAAGATGATTTTGTTGAAGGCTTTATTTACTTTGTACCAAAAGATAAAACTCAGCCTGAACTCTCCTTACCTTACTTTGGCTTCAAGGGAGATTGGAGTGCTGAGGCTGCGATTGATGCCCCTAGATGGGAGAAATCTAACCAAGCTGGGCTAACCGGTATCTTCACAGCTTACGACGGTAAAAAAGGACATAATGTTGTTAGTTACCTTGAAAAAGGTGTAGAAAACAAAGGTGATATTCCAAACCCTGATAACATCGCCTTTACCAACCGCCATGATACTTCTGAAGCAAGTAGTCGGAACGTTGTTCCTCGTTTATCATTCTTGAGAAATGTTCGGGATTACGAAGTGGCCATCGTTGATGGAAAAGAAGAAAACAGTAAGGTGCTACAAGTTGTTAAAACAGGACATTTCAAACGTAAGTTATTCTACAGCACGTTGACCGAGGCTAACCACGCTAACGCTGCAAATGCTGCAATAGAGGCCGACCTTAGGTGGGAAGGGAAAGTTTATAATCCTGAGATTGGAGACGATGATACTGTTCCAGAAGGGCAATACTACTACCGTATCCGAACCAAAATCCACGATACAGCTCCAGTTCAAACAATGTATCTGCCATTTAGAATAGATAATACTGATCCTACCTTAACTGCTAAATTAAGCGAAGATAAGAGCAAAGTCACCATCAAAACCACCGATAATCATAAGATTTGGAAAGTACTTGCCATGGCTGATAGTCAAAGTGTTGCAGTAGATAAAGTCGCAGAGAATACCTATGAAATCAAAGATGTTGATAAATTGAACGCTTATCGGTTGAGAGTGCGGGCTATGGACTTTGCCGGCAACCCATCGGAAGAAAAAGAATTTATTCTAAACGAAGAGAAAGGCCGACCTCGCCGTAGATTGTCACTGTTAGACGAAGCCATAAAATCCCTCTTTGATCAGGATATCAAGCCAGAACCTCATGAAGAAAAAGTGGCTGAAGACCAACCTGCCTACATCAACATGTTCAACTGGTCCATGTATGGTAGCTTTACTGGAAAAAATAAAATTAACGAACACGATGGAAAGCTTTATTATGATTTAAATATGGCTATCCAAGATGGGCACTATGCTGTCGTAACCACAACTAACAAAAGTGCAACAGATCCCGAGATGGGACAATCAAAAGACTATGCTCCAATATTTAGCAAACGATTCAAAGCAACTGGGCAATACCGCTACAAAGACTTTCCCGTCCTCATCAAAGAAGGCTTTAACATCATCAATATCAAAATTTATGATAAAGACGATAAATTAGTCATGGAAGAAGGCAATATCCTCTACTACGATGAGCACACGCCACGCTTGCAGTTGAAAAATCAGATTGATTTAGACGATGAAAAAGACAATATGGCTGATGGTGCATTAACTGGTATCGAGGGCATTATCTATGCTCGAAATGGACGTGTTGTTTTGGAGGGAACCGTCGCAGACAATGGTCCAAAATGGGTATTGACTGTAAACGGCAACAATATCGCAACCCATCACCAATACCAAAAAGAGGGTGATAATGAGAAACCGTTCAAACATGAATTAACTGTAAAAAAAGATGATGAAATCAAAATCAAACTGATGGATGATCAAGAAAATGCGCGAACAATCAGATTAACAGTTAAAGAGGATAATCAAGCCCCAACAATCACTACCAACTTAAAGCCAACGATGGCCGAAACAGATATTCCTGAAATCGAACTAAACGATAATATTTTGAGTTGGGACGAAACAGCCCCTAACAACATCGTCACCATCAATGGTAAACCGTTTGACTTTTACGGCGAAAAGCCTTTAAACTATTATAAACTGGAAGAAGCCCCTAATACTTATGTCGTTCGGATTAAAGCAGTTGATAAGGCTGGGAATATTGCGGAAGAAACGCACGTCATCGGTGAAAAACCATTTGGTCTAACAGCAACATTGAAAAAGCAAGTCATCACAGCAGATGAGTTGACAACGATAACTAAACTGATTGATGTTCCTAAGCATGCTAAGGCTGACATTCTTGAAACATCAATTAGTGACATGGGTGAAGTCACAACAACAATTGCCTTGTCAGACATTTTTGGTCGCCAGACAACCCAAGTTTTAACCGCTAAATTAGCCTCTAACCAAGACTCATCTATCACAGCTAAATTGACCAAACAAATTTTCAAAAAAGATGAGCTTAATGACATCATCCAGATCTTAAATTTACCTAAAGATGTCAGTGCTACTCTAATTCGTCCGATTACGGTTCCAGATAGTTCAAAACCAGAGCAAGTAACTGCTAGGGTCAGACTGTTTAGAAATGGTAAAGTCAACGAAAGAGATTTCACCTTTACAGTGGTAAGCGATAAACACCTGAACGCAAGATTGAGAAAAGAAACGATCAACATTTCTGAGACTTATGATTTGAACGGTCTCTTGGAATTACCTGAAGGTGTTACCGCTGAATGGAGCGTTCCTATTGCATACGGCAAAAAAGGAAAAGTAACCTTCAAGGTCATTTTGAAAGATCAGTATGGACAAACAGTAGAAAAAGAGTTTACAGTAACGGTATTAGAAGAACAATTGCCAAAAACAAACCACGAAGACAACTCTAAAACTAATAAAATACCAGAAATTAGTACAGAAAATGCTGGGGTCCAAAAAACACGGGACATCCAATCAGATTCAAGAACCACTAATGCTCGTAACGAATCAGCTCTGCAAGAACAACAACTGCATCAGCTAAGCGCTCCCCTTAGCCAAGAAAAGCATATAGAAGTTAACCGTCGTAAAACTTCCGAATTCACAGTTCAACTCTCCACTAGCCAAAAATTACCTAAAACAGGAGAACAATCAGCGTTTTGGAATGTCTTAGGTGGTTTAAGCTTACTGATGTCGAGCAGTCTTGCTTTTAGACAAGCTAAACTGAGCAAAAAGAACAGCCTTCATTAAGAACCTGAGTAGCGGCTAAAAGTCCCGGTACGAAAGATTAACCCATGTAAAAATAGTATGTCTGTTAAAATCGTCACACGACTGATAAACAGACATACTATTTTCTTACTCAACAGTGACAGACTTAGCCAGGTTACGCGGCTTGTCAACGTCCAAGCCCCGTTGCAAGGAAGCGTAATAAGCAATCAGTTGGGTCGGTATCACCATGGCAATCGGTGACAGGTAGAGGTGCACCGCCGTCACGACAATATCATCTTCAGCTTGTGCTACGCCTTCTTCTGCGATGGTTAGGACACTGGCTCCACGAGCAACAACTTCTGAGATATTACCACGCGTATGGCTAGCCACCGTTTTGTTGTTAGATAGCAGAGCGATGACTGGTGTGCCATCCTCGATGAGGGAGATAGTTCCATGCTTGAGTTCTCCCGCAGCGAACCCTTCGCACTGGATGTAGGAGATTTCTTTCAGCTTTAGACTGGCCTCTATGGCAACGTAATAATCGCTGCCGCGACCAATGTAAAAGGCGTTCCGACTGGTTGACAAGAGTTGCTCCACCTTGCTGGCGATTGCTTCTTTCTCTGACAGGCTGGCCTCGATAGACTGGGCAACCAGCGAGAGCTCTCTGACCACATCAAAGGCTTCTGCTCGGATATTGCCCATCGCCCGACCAACCGCTGTCGCCAAAATCGCCAAGGTCGCCACCTGAGCTATATAAGCCTTGGTCGATGCTACTGCGATCTCAGGTCCAGCATGGAGAAGTAAGGTATGGTCTGCCTCACGAGACAAGGTTGATCCTGGGACATTAGTCACGGTTAGGCTAGGAATCCCCATCTGGTTAGCTTTGACCAAGACCTGACGGCTATCAGCCGTCTCACCTGACTGACTGATGAAGATAAAAAGTGGCTTCTGACTGAGCAAAGGCGTGTGGTATCCCCACTCTGAAGCAATACCCAACTCAACAGGTGTCTGGGTCAAGTCTTCTAAGAAGGTCTTCGCTGCAAAACCAGCATGGTAAGATGTCCCTGCTGCGATGATGTAGAGGCGATCTGCCTCCTGAACAGCCTTGATAACCGCCTCGTCAACGACTAACTGACCTGACTCATCCGTATAATTTTGAATAAGTTTGCGCATGACAGCAGGCTGCTCGTCAATTTCCTTGAGCATGTAGTAGGGATAAGTGCCCTTGCCAATGTCAGACAAGTCCAGTTCAGCAATGTAGCTCGCACGCTCAATCGGCTGACCAGCATAGTCTGAGACTGTCACCTTGTCCTTGGTCACGATAACCAGCTCTTTGTCCTGAATCTCCATGTACTCGCTGGTCTCACGAATCATCGCCATGGCGTCTGAGCAAACCATATTGTAACCATCACCAAGACCAATCAAGAGCGGCGACTTGTTCTTAGCCACATAGATGGTGCTTGCGTCAGCCTTATCCATCAGCGCAAAGGCGTATGAACCTTCAATCACGCTTAAGGCCTGACGAAAAGCCTCTAGTGTTGAGAAACCTTGTTGGGAAAAATGCCCAATCAAGTGCACTGCAATCTCCGTGTCCGTCTGCCCAAGAAACTGGTGATCCGCTAAATAAGTCTCCTTAATCTCTTTATAGTTCTCAATCACACCGTTGTGCACCAACGTAAAGCGCTGATCTTCTGACTGGTGAGGGTGGGCGTTAACCTCGCTAGGCTTCCCATGAGTCGCCCAACGGGTGTGACCAATCCCTGCTGTCCCTTGAATATCAATGCCCAGTTTATCACGCAAATCGGCGATACGACCGACTGATTTAATCAACCGTGATTGATCAGCTCCGGATGTCACATAAATCCCAGCTGAATCATAGCCGCGATATTCCAGCTTTTCCAAACCTTGCATCAAAATATCTGTTGCATTTTTATTGCCAACAACACCGACAATTCCACACATGTTCTCTTCCTCCAAAAATTGGTCTAGTCAGATTTACAGACCTCATTTATCACTAAACAACCATATCACTTTATTTTTTAGAAGTCAACAAAAAAATTGGTCTAGTCAGGTTTTGAGCGTCAAATTATAAAATAACCATAAGTTTGATAGTTTGTACTTTTTCTAAGTCTTGTCCTCATTTCCTAAAATAAACCATCACTCATTCTACTGAGAAAAAAATAATTCCATACCTTTACAAACTACTTGTTAGTGTGGTACAATAGACGATGTGTGTAATGGACGCACAAAAATACAGTTTATCCGCTGGGTTTAAAAGCACCTATGATTGACAAAGATAGGAGTAAATACATGAATCCATTAATTCAAAGTTTGACCGAAGGTCAATTGCGTACTGATATCCCTGCTTTCCGTCCTGGTGACACCGTTCGCGTTCACGCGAAAGTTGTCGAAGGTACTCGTGAGCGTATCCAGATTTTCGAGGGTGTTGTTATCTCTCGTAAAGGTCAAGGTATCTCAGAAATGTATACGGTTCGTAAGATTTCTGGTGGTATCGGAGTTGAGCGTACTTTCCCACTCCACACACCACGTGTTGACAAAATCGAAGTTATCCGCCACGGTAAAGTCCGTCGTGCGAAACTTTACTACTTGCGTGCCCTTCAAGGTAAGGCTGCTCGTATCAAAGAAATCCGTCGTTAAGGCGGTCAAAGCAAGTCCTGTAGATTTGCTCTGGACAACTACTCTTGCTGCTTAAGTAAGAGTAGTTTTTTATATGTCCAATAGAGGTAAGTGTAATCAGTATGTCCTGCATAGTTGCCTGTTTTATGGTAAAATAGATAAAAAATCAAATTGGAGAACTCATGAATTATTTTAACGTCGGAAAAATTGTCAATACCCAAGGCTTACAAGGGGATCTGCGTGTCCTTTCTGTGACGGATTTTGCAGAAGAACGTTTCAAAAAAGGCAGTAAGTTAGCCCTTTTTGATCCTAAGGACAACTTTGTCATGGAGGTGGAAATTGCCAGCTACCGCAAGCAAAAGAACTTTGATATCATCAAGTTTAAGGGGCTCTACCACATCAACGAGGTTGAGAAATACAAGGAGTATACCCTCAAAATCGCAGAAGAACATCTCTCTGATTTGGAAGAGGGCGATTTTTACTACCATGAGATTATCGGTCTGGATGTTTACGAAGGCGATGTCTTGATTGGGCAAATCAAGGAGATTCTCCAGCCGGGTGCCAATGATGTTTGGGTGGTTAAGCGTAAAAGCAAGCGAGACTTATTGCTGCCTTACATTCCACCAGTGGTGCTCAAGGTTGACATCGCAGCCGGTCGGGTGGATGTCGAGTTGCTAGAGGGATTGGACGATGAAGATTGATATTTTAACCCTTTTTCCAGAGATGTTTGCGCCTTTGGAGCATTCCATCGTTGGCAAGGCCAAGGATAAGGGGATTTTGGACATTCGTTACCATAACTTTCGAGATTATGCGGAAAAAGCTCGTCATGTCGATGATGAGCCCTACGGGGGTGGTCAGGGTATGTTGCTCCGTGCCCAGCCGATTTTTGATTGCATCGAGGTTTTGGAGAAGAGAGAAAAACCGCGTGTGCTCTTATTGGACCCAGCTGGTCGCCGATTTGACCAGGCCTTTGCAGAGGAGCTGGCTCAGGAAGAGCAGCTGATTTTTATCTGTGGGCATTATGAGGGCTATGATGAGCGGATCAAGACCTTGGTGACCGATGAGGTCTCCTTGGGGGATTTTGTCCTGACGGGCGGAGAATTAGCCGCCATGACTATGGTGGATGCGACGGTGCGTTTGATTCCAGAGGTCATTGGCAAAGAAGCCAGTCACCAAGACGACAGTTTCTCATCAGGTCTCTTGGAATACCCTCAGTATACCCGCCCTTATGATTTCCGTGGTATGGTAGTGCCTGATGTCCTCATGAGCGGTCACCATGAGAATATTCGCCTCTGGCGCTTGGAGCAGTCCCTGAAAAAAACCTTGGAACGCCGACCAGATTTGTTGGCACAGTATCAGATGACGGAGGAAACGGCTCAGATTTTAGACACGATTCAGTCAGAAAAATGGCGCGAGTCCATCTACCAAGCCTTTGATCTAATGGATCAGGGGGATTTACAGGGAGCTTTGGCACTGCTAGATCGTCTCGAAGTGCCTGAGCGTTCTTCAGCCTATTATGATTATCTTTCAACCTACGGTTATGTCTATGCTGAGCTGGGACAGACAGAGGCTGCTTTGGCTAGCTACCAGCATTATCTGAATAAGGCTCAGGCAGAGCAGAATCATAGCCATCAGCACCAAGCCTATCATCAGCTAGCCATGGTTTACCGTATGGCAAGGGATTACACGGCTGCTCAAGAGCAGTTGGCACATGAGGAGCAGCTGATTCGCAGGCATTTTCGTAAAAACCACTTGATTTGGGCGGTTCACCTCTATGAAGTGGGCTATCTGACCTGTCTTTTGGGCGACAATGGCAGAGCTGAGACCATCATGCACAAAAGCCTTGACCATGCTCTCCAGACAGACGATGTCGTTGCTCAGGCCTGTGCCTATCGAGGCTTGGGTGAAATTCTTTCAAATAGAGACTATCTTGAAAAAGCGCATGCGCTCTTCTCCAGTTTAGATGATGCCAGAGGCGCCCAGGATGTCCATAGCCTACTGACTAACCTACCCTCATCAGATGCCTAAGGTTGCCGAGCAGGACTGATCAGCTATTTCCAAAAAAATATCACCAATCGGCGTGAAGCCGATTAAAAAAGGAGTACCATGACACAAGAAATTGTTGATATTGCGATTATCGGAGGAGGTCCTGTGGGACTCTTTACCGCCTTTTATGCCGGTCTGCGTGGGGCGACGGTCAAGGTTATCGAGAGCCTATCAGAGCTGGGGGGACAGCCTGCCATTCTCTATCCTGAGAAGACCATCTATGATATCCCAGCCTACCCTGAGATTTCTGGAGGTGATTTGACAGCCAAGCTTCTCCAGCAACTGGAACGCTTTACTGACCGCGTGACTTACTGCCTCAAGGAGGAAGTTTTGTCATTCGACAAGACTGGCGACCACTTTACCTTGACGACCAGCAAGGGTCGGCATGAGGCCAAAAGTATCATCATCGCCTGTGGCAATGGTGCTTTCTCACCTCGACCACTCGGACTTGAGGGTGAAGAGCGTTACGCAGACACCAACCTGTTTTACAATGTCCGCCAGTTAGACCAGTTTGCTGGACAAGATGTGGTCATCTGTGGCGGTGGCGATTCAGCGGTGGATTGGGCCTTGGCTTTAGAAACTATTGCCAAATCAGTCACACTTATTCATCGTAGGGAGGCTTTCAGAGCCCACGAACACAGCGTGGAGTTACTCCAGCAGTCAAGCGTCCGTCTGATGACACCCTATGTCCCACTAACCTTAACAGGAGATGACGAACGGGTCAGACAACTGACCATTCAAAAGGTCAAATCAAATGAAACAGTTGATATCCCTCTAGATAGCTTGATTGTCAGCTTTGGCTTTGCGACCTCAAACAAGAACCTCAAACAATGGGGATTAGACAGCAAACGTTCCAGCCTACTGGTCTCACCGCTCTTAGAGACCAGCCAAGAGGGAATTTACGCTGTTGGTGATGCGGCTAGTTACCCAGGCAAAGTTGATTTGATTGCGACAGGATTTGGCGAAGCACCTCTGGCAGTCAGTCAAGCCCTCAACTACATCTATCCTGACCGAGATAATCGTGCGGTTCACTCGACATCCTTGATTAAGGACTAGGCAGCTAGGTTAATACACTAAACATACCCACTTTCTCTCTTAAATTGAGATTTAAGGGGTATTTTTTTCATTTGCTTTAATTTTTTTCAAAAAATGCCTTGACAAAATTAGTCAGAAAATTTATACTGTTTTATATATTGAAATTTCTTGAAAACGAAAGGAAAACAAATGACAAAAGGACAAGAATATGTGAAGCGTGTTTTCGAACAGGTAAAGGCAGATAATGCCCATGAAGCGGAGTTTTTGCAGGCAGTTGAGGAGGTTTTTGACTCTCTTGCTCCTGTTTTTGACAAATACCCTCAATACATTGACGACAATATCTTGGAGCGTTTGGTTGAGCCTGAACGCGTGGTCTCCTTCCGTGTGCCATGGGTTGATGACCAAGGTCAGGTTCAAGTTAACCGTGGCCATCGAGTTCAGTACTCTTCAGCTATCGGTCCTTACAAGGGAGGCTTACGTTTTCACCCATCAGTGAACCAGTCCATCATTAAATTTTTGGGCTTTGAACAGATTTTTAAAAACTCTTTAACTGGTCTGCCAATTGGGGGCGGTAAAGGGGGATCTAATTTTGATCCTAAAGGCAAGTCTGACCGTGAGATAATGGCTTTTACTCAGAGCTTTATGACTGAATTACAGCGTCATATCGGTCCAGATGTAGATGTGCCAGCAGGGGACATTGGTGTTGGCGCGCGAGAGATTGGCTACATGTTTGGACAGTACAAACGCCTCAACGGTTACCAAAATGGTGTCTTGACAGGGAAAGGCCTGACCTACGGTGGCTCACTTGGTCGAACAGAGGCTACAGGATATGGAGCAGTTTACTTTGCAGAGCAAATGTTGGCATCTATCGGTCATCATTTTGAAGGAAAAACAGCTATCGTTTCGGGCTCAGGTAATGTCGCCATTTATGCGATTGAGAAATTGTATCAACTAGGTGCTAAACCTATTGCTTGCTCCGACTCCTCTGGTTACATCATTGATGAGAATGGGATTAATCTTGAGACCTTGAAACGCTTAAAAGAAATTGAACGCGAGCGGATTTCTAAATACCTCGACTATCATCCAGAAGCCCAGTTTGTGCCGACTGGAGAGTCAACAATCTGGACCGTTAAAGCTGACCTTGCCTTCCCATGTGCCACTCAAAATGAGCTCAATGAGGACGATGCCAAGACCCTGATTGCCAACGGTGTCATTGCTGTTGCAGAAGGTGCTAACATGCCGTCAACCCTTGAGGCTGTGACGACCTTCCAAGAAAATGGCGTACTCTTTGGACCTGCCAAGGCTGCCAATGCAGGCGGTGTTGCGACATCTGCGCTTGAAATGTCCCAGAATAGCCAACGTCTGGCTTGGAGTTTTGAGGAAGTCGATGAGAAACTGTATGGCATCATGAAAACCATTTACGAGAATGCTGCCGCTGCTGCTGAGGAATTTGGACAACCAGGTAACTTGGTCGTTGGAGCTAATATCGCTGGATTTCTCAAGGTGGCTGAAGCCATGTCCGCTCAAGGTGTGATTTAAGTCAAAAAAAAAAAAAACTGGGTTACCCCAGTTTTTTTTTTTGACGCCTATCAGGCTAAGGTCTGAAATTTAGTCTACCCAGCAAAAAATAATCGCATTTTCAGGCATTTTATACTAAAATAGAAGAGATGAAAAAAACAGTCGGTGTGGGTCTTGCCCACAGTAAGATTATTATGATGGGTGAGCATGCGGTGGTCTATGGCTATCCCGCTCTTGCCCTGCCCTTACCTCGAGTGACAGCCATTTGTCAGGTCACCGCTTGTAATCTGCCCGTAGTCATCGACCCGCTGGATCCGATTGATACAGCACTGTCAGTGGCATTGACGGTTTTAGACATCGCAGAGCCTCGCATTGCTTATGCGGTCAATTCAGCCATCCCAGAGCAACGTGGCATGGGGTCATCAGCAGCGGTAGCGATTGCCGTCATTCGAGCGGTTTTTGACTACTATAATCAACCCTTATCAGATGAACTACTGGAGGATTTGGTCAACAAGGCAGAGCAGGTGGCTCACGGTAACCCATCTGGGCTGGATGCTAAGACTTGCTTAAGCGATATGCCTATTTGTTACCAACGTGGTCAGGGCTTTTCTCCTTGTCCAGTTCGTCTAAAAGCCCATTTGATTATTGCGGATACGGGTGTTTATGGCAATACCAGTCAGGCGGTTCAATGGATTGCCAAACAAGGTGAGACTGCCTTGCCTATGCTATCAGACCTTGGTGGTCTAGCTCAAAGCTTTTTAGAGCGCCTGCCTGAAGGACACTTGCCTAGTCTGGGGGAATTGATGACCCAAGCTCACCGCAAACTGGCCGCCTTAGGCGTTTCCTGTCCAGAAGCGGACCAGCTGGTCGAGGCTACCTTGTCTGCGGGTGCCTTTGGTGCCAAGATGAGCGGTGGCGGTCTCGGGGGCTGTGTCATTGCCCTGACCGATACTGATGAGGCTGCGCAAGCCATTGCCCAAAACCTAAGAGAAAAAGGAGCTGTCAACACGTGGATAGAGAACCTGTAAGCGTGCAATCTTACGCCAATATCGCTATCGTCAAGTACTGGGGAAAGGCGGACGCAGCAAGCATGCGACCTGCGACCAGCAGTATTTCCCTGACCTTGGAAAATATGTTTACCGAGACGACCCTGTCGGTGTCAGACCGAGATGCTTTTTATATCAACGGCGTCCTGCAAGATGAAGCTGAGCAGAGCAAGATGAGCCAGGTCTTGGACTTGTTCCGCAAGGACAAGTCAGTTTTTGTACGGATTGATACCCACAATAACATGCCGACAGCAGCTGGTTTGTCGTCGAGTTCGTCTGGTCTGTCGGCCTTGGTTAAAGCAGCGGCTGACTTTTTTGAGACAGGGCTCAGTCAGGCAGAGTTAGCTCAGGTGGCTAAGTTTGCTTCAGGTTCGTCAGCTAGGTCCTTCTTTGGCCCTTTGGCGGCTTGGGACAAGGACACTGGGGAGATTTTCCGTGTGCAGACGGACTTGAAATTGGGCATGATTATGCTGGTTTTGAACGACCAAAAAAAAACAATATCCAGCCGTGAGGGCATGAAGCGCTGTGTGGAGACCTCGACCAACTGGGCGGACTGGGTCAGACAATCTGAAGACGACTATACTGCCATGCTACAGCACCTAGAAGCTAATGATTTTGAAAAAGTTGGTGAATTGACGGAGCGAAATGCTCTGGCCATGCATGCCACCACACGGACGGCTACTCCTGCCTTCTCCTACCTGACTGAAGACAGTTACATCGCCATGGAGCGGGTGCTAGAATTGCGTCAACAAGGCTGGCTCTGCTATTTCACCATGGACGCTGGCCCAAATGTCAAGGTTCTCTGCCGCGAGGAGGATTTGGAGGATTTGGCGGCGATTTTCGCTGGGGACTATCGGGTGATTGTCTCGAGGACCAAGCGCCTATGACACGGACAGTTCACACCTGCGGGAAACTCTATTTGGCGGGGGAGTATGCCGTGTTGACGGCGGGTCAACCAGCCTTGCTGGTGCCGATTCCTATTGGCATGACGGCAACCATCGACTGGGCGGAGGCGTTTGCCTTACGGTCTGACCTTTTTGATTATGGGGTGGATTTGACCCCTGATTGCAACTACGCTCTGATTCAGGAGACGATTGCGTTGTTTGAAGCTTATCTGGGGCAGCCTTTGCGGCCATTTGCTCTGACCATTACCAGCCAGATGGCGCGTGATGGTCGCAAGCTCGGTATCGGGTCTTCTGGGGCGGTGGTGCTTTTAGCCCTGCGAGCCATGGCAGAGCTCTATGCCCTAGACTTGTCAGCAGACCTGCTCTTTCGTTTAGCAGCGGCTGTCCTCCTCAAGCGTGGAGACAATGGGTCGCTGGGTGACTTGGCCTGTATCGCCTATGAGGACTGGGTTTATTATCAGTCCTTTGACCGCCAGCAGGTTGCAGACTGGCTGGCGCATCAGCCCTTGTCAGAAGTACTATCAGCCGACTGGGGCTATGTCATTAAACCGATGCGCTTAGCGCTAGCAGCGGACTTTTTGGTCGGTTGGACAGGCCAACCTGCCATTTCTAGCGACTTGGTCAATCAGGTTAAGTCCGCTATCCCGCCTGACTTCTTAGCAGCTAGTCGGTTGACAGTTGACGGTCTTTACCAAGCATTAACGACTGGGGATAAGACAGGGGTGATGACCCGACTCGCACAAGCGGGTCAGCTCCTGAGCGCTTTGCACCCAGCCATTGTAACCCCAGCTCTTGAGCGTTTGTGTCAAGCGACAACTGGTCTATCCGCCGTTGCCAAGTCCAGCGGAGCAGGAGGTGGTGATTGTGGGATTGCCCTTGTGTTTGATGAGACGGACAGCCAGACCCTGATTGACCGCTGGGAAGATCAGGGCATTCAGTTGATTTATAAGGAGAGGTTTGATGAGTGAGTTGACATTAGTGGTACCATCGGCAGCTTATGGTGAGCAGATTTTGGCTTATCGAGCAGATTTTGATCAATCAGGAGAACACCTCCACGTTGGGGCACGCTTGGAAACCCTGTCGGATTTAGAGGACTGGTTGCGTCATGTCGCTGCCATCACCACCCCAGCAGGTGTTGAGCAAGGCCGTGTCCCTTCGTCCACCTTTCTATGCCTCCGTCAATCAGACCAGAAAATGGTCGGCATTTGCAATATCAAGCACTCTCTAGACCAGCCTTTTCTGGTTAACTTTGCTGGACATATCGGCTATTCCATTCACCCAGAGGAACGGCGGCAAGGTTACGCCAAGGAGCAGTTGCGACTGGCTCTGCTTGAGGCTGGTCAGTTAGGGCTTGACCGTGTCTTGGTCACCTGTGATGAGGCCAATCTGGGATCTGAAAAGACCATCCTGGCCTGTGGTGGGCAGTATGAGAACACCTATCAGGACCCTGATGATGGCAGCCGTAAAAAACGTTTTTGGATTGAGGTACCCCATGAGTAATCGTAAAGATGATCACATCAGGCATGCGCTAGCTTATCAGTCGCCCTATAATGGCTTCGATGAGCTGGAACTGATTCACTGCTCCCTGCCTGATGTCGACTTGGCAGATATTGACCTGACGACCCAGTTTGCTGGGCGCAAGTGGGAGGTTCCCTTTTACATCAACGCTATGACCGGAGGGAGCGAGTGGGCTAAGGCTATCAACCTGAAACTCGCAGAGTTGGCAGAGCGCTGTGGGCTTCTCCTAGTGACGGGCTCTTACAGCGCTGCCCTTAAAAACCCTAATGACGACAGTTTTCCGACCAAAACCAGCCATCCAGCTCTGCTATTGGCCACCAATATCGGCATTGACAAGCCCTACGCCTTGGCGCGTCAAGCTGTCGAGGCGGTTGAGCCCCTCTTTCTTCAGGTGCATGTCAACCTGATGCAAGAGCTGCTTATGCCTGAAGGGGAGCGGGCTTTTGCCCAATGGCCGAGCAACCTAGCGGCTGTTGTTCAGAAGTTACCAGTGCCTGTCGTCCTCAAGGAGGTCGGTTTTGGCATGGATCGACAAACGGTGCTGCGTGCTAGGGATATGGGTGTCAAGACCTTCGACATTTCAGGCCGTGGGGGGACGAGTTTTGCCTATATTGAGAACCAGCGTGGTGGGCATCGTGCCTATCTGGACGACTGGGGGCAGAGCACGGTGCAGACCCTGCTCAACCTGCAAGATTTGACCGATGAGGTGGAGATTTTGGCATCTGGTGGGGTCAGACATCCACTGGATATGGTCAAGTGCCTGGTCTTGGGAGCTAAGGCGGTCGGTTTATCTCGATCCGTCTTGGAGCTGATTGAGACCAAGCCGCTTGAAGAGGTCATCGCAATCGTCGAGGGTTGGAAGGACGATTTACGCCTGATCATGTGCGCGCTGAATTGTCGAACTGTCGCTGACCTCAAGACCATTGACTACCTCTGCCACGGTCGTTTGAAGAATACTTATCAGAAAAGAGAGAAAAGATGAAAGAAGCAGTCATCGTTGCTGCCGTTCGGACGGCCATCGGTAGTTTTGGAGGTAGCCTCAAGGACTTATCAGCTGTTGACCTAGGCGTCGCAGTGGTCAAAGGTGCCTTGGACAAGATTGGTCTAACACCTGAGACCGTTGACGAAGTGATTTTGGGCAATGTTCTGGGGGCTGGTCTGGGACAAAATCTCGCCAGACAAGTCGCTCTGAAGGCAGGTTTGCCAGTGACCAGCTCTGCTATGACCATCAATAAGGTCTGCGGTTCAGGTCTAAAGGCCGTGCAACTGGCGGCTCAAGCGATTCGTCTGGGGGATGCTGACATCGTTATCGCTGGCGGTACAGAAAGCATGAGCCAAGCGCCTCACGTCCTCCTCAATCAGCGGTGGGGGATCCGTCTGGGTCATGTCCAAATGGTCGATACCTTGCTCAAGGACGGTCTGACCGATGCCTTTGACCAAACCCATATGGGCATCACCGCAGAAAACGTGGCAGACCAGTATCAGATTAGCCGTGAGACTCAGGACGCTTTTGCGCTCCGCTCTCAGGAGAAGGCGCTGGCTGCCATTGCAGCTGGTCGTTTCAAGGATGAGATTATTCCCCTTGACATCCCTCAACGTCGTGGTGAACCGATAATTTTTGATCAGGATGAGCATCCGCGTGCCAACCTTACTATGGAGAGACTGAGTCAGCTCCGTCCAGCCTACAAACCCGACGGTACGGTTACAGCTGGCAATGCTTCTGGAATCAACGATGGAGCGGCTGTTGTCGTTGTTATGAGCCGTGACAAGGCAGAGGAGCTGGGCTTGCCTATTCTGGCCAGTAT
This sequence comes from Streptococcus sp. E29BA, assembly GCF_041807805.1. Taxonomy (NCBI): domain Bacteria; kingdom Bacillati; phylum Bacillota; class Bacilli; order Lactobacillales; family Streptococcaceae; genus Streptococcus; species Streptococcus sp. E29BA. The sequence continues at coordinate 1,337 of NZ_JBGTZA010000018.1, read as the reverse complement.
TGCTGCCTATGCTAATGCTGGGCTGGATCCGAAAATCATGGGCTGTGGTCCCATTGTTGCCAGCCAGAAGGTCTTGGACAAGGCAGGCTGGGCAGTGGCCGATTTAGACTTAGTAGAGGGCAATGAAGCCTTTGCCGCCCAAGCCTGCGCCGTCAACCAAGCACTTGGCATCAACCCAGACATCGTCAATGTCAACGGCGGTGCCATCGCCCTTGGTCACCCTATCGGGGCATCTGGTGCACGGGTGCTGGTCACCCTTCTGCATGAGATGGCGAAACGTGATGCCAAACGTGGGCTTGCTACCCTTTGTATCGGCGGTGGTATGGGAACAGCGCTTCTAGTTGAGCGATAAGCAAAACCACTAATGAAATTAAAAACTCATCAAGAGATTCTATTAGTATCCCGTTTGATGAGTTTTTTCTACTTCTTGAGCTCTATTAAGCATTGCTAAATGTCAGGCGATTGACATTGAATGAAGATTATGTGACAGAGTAAGTGCATCTATTCAGCAGATGATGACATGTAACCAGTTAAACCACTACTGAGCGAGAAGTCTTGTCTTAGGTAAATATAATTAGATATTCATTCTATCTTGCCACCTTGGCTTGTCAAATTATCAAAAAATATTCTGAATAGAGTAATTTTTATCTCGTCTTGTTTTAAGACGATAAAAAAACTAGACAATCGCCTAGCATTTACAAACTTCTTCNCTGAATAGAGTAATTTTTATCTCGTCTTGTTTTAAGACGATAAAAAAACTAGACAATCGCCTAGCATTTACAAACTTCTTCATCGGGAAGACAGGATTCGAACCTGCGACATCTTGGTCCCAAACCAAGCACTCTACCAAGCTGAGCTACTTCCCGAAAATGCACCCTAGAGGAGTCGAACCTCTAACCGCCTGATTCGTAGTCAGGTACTCTATCCAATTGAGCTAAGGGTGCTTATCAAAATGCTGAGGACCGGAATCGAACCGGTACGAGGTTGCCCCCGCAGGATTTTAAGTCCTGTGCGTCTGCCAGTTCCGCCACCCCAGCCTCATACAAAGAAAGCGAACGACGGGATTCGAACCCGCGACCCCCACCTTGGCAAGGTGGTGTTCTACCACTGAACTACGTTCGCCTAACATAATTTTTAGATGTTTCACCAACCATTATAGTTTAACACATAGGAAATGAATTGTCAATATTTTTTTGAAAAAAGTCTAAAATATTTAGCTTGGCAAGTCCTAAAATAAAGTTAACCACTTAAGAGTATGAAATGAATCGGTTACACTAAACTAGACAGAATTTATAAAGTGTTCTACACTAAAGAAAACAGGAGAACTCTATGTCTAG
>NZ_JBGTZA010000017.1:0-50238 GCF_041807805.1 Streptococcus sp. E29BA | reverse complement strand
GCTCTCCAGAGCGATGTTGTAGGCAGGGTCATTGGACGTATTGACGATGTATTTCATGGCATTCTCCTTGTTAGAAAGTGGTTACTATCAGGTCTATTATAGCAAAAAGCTTCTCTATCTGGCAATCACAAGAGCATTTTTGTTACCGTTTCTTTTTCAAAAGGGAAACCATACTCATCCTCCTGCCAGCACAACAAACCATGCAGCAACACCAACAGCCACTCAGTCCCCAAAACCTATAACAAAACAAGCGCTATTCTAGTATCGGCTTTAGCCAGATGCCTATCTGACAAGCGGATAGAGCCTATCAGGCTTGCTGTTTACTACCAGCTGCTTCAACTGTTAGGCAGAAATATTGTTACGACGAACAAAACCCTCGTTTGACAACAACGAGGGTTCCGTTCTAGTTTGAGGGTTGAGCAAGCTATCCATTCAATCAATTTTTCTTTCATCACTTTCTATTGTAAACTAAAACAGCTGAATTGTCAGCTGTTTTGAGTCTAATTTCTATGAGGTAAACTACCTTTGATGAAGCTACAGGCCGTCGTTTTGCATCGTTCTCCGTGCACTACTATTTAGCTCGAATCTATTGCACTTGTTTAGCGTAATCTGCCGCAATCTGGGCACCGATTTTAGCATTGTTGTAGACCAGTTGGATGTTGGTCTTGAGGCTATCACCACCCGTCAACTCGACAATTTTCGCTAGAAGGAACGGGGTGCTGTCCTTGCCACGCACACCTTTTTCATCTGCTTCTGCCACTGCTTGGGCGATAATGGCATCGATTTTTTCATGCGGGATTTCATGCTCTGCAGGGATTGGATTAGTGACAAGGATACCTGCTTTGAGACCTAAAGCATCGGAATAGTGCATCATGCTGGCGATTTCTTCCGTGCTTTCCACACGGGTATTGAGCTTATACTCAGATGTCCTAGTATAGAAGGCCGGCAAATAGTCAGTCTGGTAGCCAACCACTGGTACACCCTTGGTTTCCAGGTATTCCAAGGTACGAGGCAGGTCAAGGATTGCCTTAGCTCCCGCACAAACGACCGTCACAGGGGTTTGTCCCAATTCGTCCAAGTCCGCTGAGATGTCCATGGTTTCTTCGACCCCACGGTGGACTCCCCCGATACCACCTGTCACAAAGACCTTGATGCCCGCCAAGTGTGCTCCGATCATGGTCGTTGCAACAGTCGTTGCTCCTAACAATTTTTTAGCAAAGACCTCTGGCAGGTCACGACGTGACACCTTAGCGACTGGTTTTTCCTTGGCCAAGCGCTCTAGGTCTTCTTCTTCCAAACCAATTTTGAACTGACCATCCATAATGGCGATGGTAGCAGGGACCGCTCCGTGATTACGAATAATTTGCTCCACGGTTTTCGCCATCTCCACGTTCTGCGGATAAGGCATCCCGTGAGAAATGATGGTGGACTCCAGCGCTACGACTGGTTTTTTAGCGTCCAAAGCTGCTTGGACTTCCTTGCTGATAGAGAGTAAGTGTTTCATCTTAGATTTCTCCTTTTTCCTTGAGTTGTTGATAGTTTTGTTCCAATAGCTGAGCGGATAGGTCGACTCGGACAGTCGCATCTGTCTGGATTGTATGATACGCATTGGTCAGACCGTAGGCGATCGCTTCTATAGCCGATTTCCCCTCCAAGAGACCGTGAATCAGACCTGCTGAGAAAGAATCCCCAGCTCCTGTCACATCAACGACTTTTTCGACCCTTGGCGGCTGGATATACTGTCGCTCCCCGGACTGATTGGCGTAGTAAGACGCCTGACTACCTCGGGTCATCAAGACATGCTCAAGACCCCTGCTCAGCCATTTTTCCGCCAAAGCTGTAACATCCTCCTCAGATGCCACCTGACAGCCAAAGTAGGCCTCACTCTCGTCCTGGTTGACCACCAGCCAAGTGACCCCAGTCAGGTCTTGAGGCAGATGGGTCATCTTGGGACTGCTGACGGGAATGACGACCAGCTCCTGCTCTTGTTGTTTAGCTAGTTCAATGGTTGCTGTCACCGTCTCAAGCGGTAGATTAAGGTCTACCACCAAGAGCCGGGCCTGTGCCAACCAACTTCGGTGACGATACAACCAGTCTGGTGTCATCTGGTCACAAATGGCCATATCAGCTAGCCCCAACTGCATGTCACCCTGACTATCTAGAATCGCTGTGTAAGACGAGGTCGTCTGCCCTTCGATTTGGGTGACCTGCTGGAGATTGACATAGCTTTCGGTCTGCGTCCGAATCCAATCGTAATCATGGTCTCGACCCGCCACAGAGAGCAAGCTGACGGCTTGCCCCAGTCGCCCCAGATTTTCAGCGATGTTGCGGGCAACCCCACCAACACTCATGCTGGCCATCACAGGATTACTGGTCTTAGGCTGCCAGTTATCACCAAGAACATACTTGCGATCCATGTTCATGCCACCGATGCAGATGACCTCTGTAGCGTGGTTGAGCACATAAGCTCGTCCAAGCAGGTATTTCTTGGTCATTAAGTTAGAAATTAAACCAGCCACCGTTGAACGATTGAGGCCTAGATGATCTGCAATTTCCTGCTGTGAGAGAAAAGGATCTTGTTCCAGAAGAGCGAGTATGCGTTGCTCATTTGTCGTTAGCATAGCACCTCCTTTTGGACTTTTGTTTATTTTTAGGATTTTTGTCCTAAAATCATTGTACTCCAAAAAGAAAACGGTGTCAAGAAAAAACTGCTAAATGGTCCAATATGCTCCTAAGGAAAAAACTTGCAACAAAGGTGAGGTTGCAAGTCTTTTAGAAAAATTTTTGAAAATGCAATTATTAGGAGATAGTGTCCTCCAATGCGGAACATCTGACACTGTCAGAGAAAATGCGGTATTCTCATGCCCTGCTAATTTTGAAGCGTCTGACCCAGGCTTAGCCGATAAAAGGATTGTAGAACCGACCACCATTGATCCAAAAGAGAGCAAGGGTCACCAAAACGACAGCAACAGCTAGCCCAATCACCGTATAATCACCAGAGTTAAGCTTTTGTGACTTATACCAGGTTCTATTTTTTTGTTGACCAAAACGGCGCAACTCCATGGCGGTCGAAACCGTATCAATCCGCTCCAACGAACTAAAAATCAGTGGCACAAGAATTTGAACATTACTCTTGATACGCTTGACTAAAGGCGCTTTTTTGGACAGTTCCAACCCTCTAGCTTCCTGCGAGAGCTTAATCATCTGGAATTCTTCTTGAATATCAGGAATATAGCGGAGCGTTAAGCTGACAGCATAAGCGATTTTATAAGACACTCCAGCTTGATGGAGACTGGCCGCAAACTGGCTGGGATGAGTGGTCATCAGAAACAAAATAGCCAGAGGCACCGTGCAAAAATATTTTAGCAAGAGGTTAAGGAGGTAAAAGAGTTGCTCGGCGGTCAGGTTAAATCGCCCCCAACCCTCCAGCAGAACGGTCTGACTATTATAAATCTCTACCCCATAAGCTGGCGCAAACAAGTAGACCATGATTAAGTTCAGAAGGGCAAAAACAATCACAATGGTCAAGACAAATGAAATTTCCCGTAATTTAATTCCTGCTAACCGAAAAAGCAACAAAGACCCAACGGCAATAAAAGCAATCAAACGTGTATCATAGGTTGTCATGGCAGCAACTGATACCAAAACAAAAAAGATGAGTTTAGCTACACCAGACAGGCTGTAGAGAAAGCCTGACCCTTCCTTATAACCAATCAATGTTTGTTTAGCCATGTTGACCTCCTTGTAGCATCTTATAATAGGCTGTCACTGCTTCTGGCGTGGCTTTCATTAGTCTTGCTAACTCAAACAAGGACGTTTGCTTGAGATTGGCTGCCGCCAGAATATCTGGCTGATTGAGGATAGCCTGAGGGCTGTCATCAGCCAAAACTTGACCATCACTGATCACCACACAGCGGTCGGCATACTCTAGCATGAGCTGCATATCATGGGTAATCATCACAATGGTACGACCCAGTGCATTGAGCTCATCTAGGAACATCATCATCTCACGATAGGTCCGCTGATCCTGACCGGCAGTCGGCTCGTCAAGCAAGATAATCTCGGGATTGAGCACCAAGATAGAAGCGATGGTCACACGTTTCTTTTGCCCATAAGACAAGGCTGAAATCGGCCAATGGCGAAAAGGGTATAAGCCACAAACCGTCAAGGCCTTATCAACTCGGCTAGCGATGGTTTCTTCATCAACACCACGCAGACGAAGCCCTAAAGCCACCTCATCACTAATTTGGGTCTGGCTAATCATCTGATTGGGATTCTGCAAAACATAACCAATCCGCTCAGAGCGCTCCTTAACAGTATCTGTGGAGATGTCCTGCCCCAGATAACGGATTGTCCCATTCACTGTCACAAACTGACAGAGGCTCTTTGCCAGAGTAGACTTACCGGCTCCATTTTTTCCGACGATTGCCAAACGCTCCCCCCGTCGCAGGGTCAGGTTAAGCCCTCGTAAAATAGGACGCTCTGGTTGGTAGGCAAAGGTCCAATCAGATAACTCTAACAAGGCTTCCATCTCCTTAGGACGAATAGCAGAGCTCCCCTCAGGCAACACTAAGTCTGGCAAGCTCAGCTCATCGAGCCGACTAAGATTGTCCAAACCTGTTAAATCAATACCCAGACCACGCAAAACACTGATATAAAGTGGTTCACGAATACCATATTGCCCCAGCAACTCAGAAGCCAGTAGCTCATCGGGATGACCGTTGAAGACCAACTCCCCGTCATGGAGCAGAACAATCCTGTCCACCGGTCTGTGCAGAACATCTTCTAACCTATGCTCAATGATAAGCGTGGTCGCCCCAGTCTCTTGGTGCAGTCGATCAATCAGCTCAATGGTCTCCTGACCAGACCGAGGGTCAAGATTAGCTAATGGCTCATCAAAAAGCAAAATAGGGCTCTCATCAATCAAGACACCACCCAGGCTAACACGTTGCTTCTGCCCGCCCGATAAGTCCTGAGGGCGGTGCTCCAATAATTCCCTCAACGCCAACTGGTCAGCCCAATAATGGACACGACTGACCATCTGATCTTTGGGGCAAGCATCATTTTCCAAGGCAAAGGCCAGATCTTCACCGACAGATAGACCGATAAACTGACCATCAGTGTCTTGTAACACCGTGCTGATCAGCTGAGAACGGTCGTAAATTGACAGTTGACTAATCTCCTGTCCTCTCACCAGCAATCGCCCTGTTTGTTTTCCCCTGTGGATATTGGGGATAATGCCATTTAAGCATTGCCCCAAGGTTGATTTTCCAGAACCAGATGCCCCGATAATCAGCACCTTTTCCCCTTCTTCAATGGTCAGGTCTATTTTTTTCAGGGTAGGTTCTGATTGGGCATCATATTGGAAGGAAAAATTCTCAAACCTTATCACCTTGCATCTCCCTAAACTTTAGCATTTGTTAGGAACATTATACCACAAAATACCTTTAATTCCCTCAAAGCAATCTCAAACCAGCCACACACCCCACTCCGACAAGGACCGTAAGGATAATGTTATTAGTCTTTTTAAAGGTCACATAGGTTGGTACTAAAGCCAGCGCTTCAATCAGCTTTAAGCTCGGCAATTGCCCAACACCAACCTGAAACACGCTGGACAGGATAAGCGTAAACATGATGCTGACAGGAAGATAAGATAGAAAGGCAACAACTTTCTCGGGTAGTTTGGCAAATTTCACTAAAAAATATGGAAAGATTTTAGGCAGCCAATTGGCTAAACTGGCGAGCAAGATTAGTACGACTGTTGATTTAGTCCACATCTGTTAACACCCCCACGAGACAACCCATCAAAGTCGCTAGTAAAACAGCTACCGACCCTTGCACCAAGACTGAAGAGAGCAAGTAAGTCCCTCCAACGCTAATTAGCATCACACCTATCCTAGAAGTTGCCACTCGCTTGCTCAAGACATCCAGCTGACTGGCAAAAATAGCAAGAAACATCACCATCAAGGCATAGTCAATCCCCAAACGCTCAGGATTTGGTAACAAGCCCCCTAACATAGCACCTAGCACACTAAAAACAAACCAAGAGAGGTAGCCCGCACCATTATTGCCAAACATCCATAACGGTTCTACCCGCTCAACCTCAAGCTGATGAGTCAGCAAGACACCGTAGCTCTCATCAGTCATCATGCTAGCAGCTAATAACTGTTGAGGCAAACGATAGCTTTCAAACACCTTGGTCGTATGAAGATTCAGCAGGAGATTGCGCAGATTGAGTAAGCCTATCGTCAGGGTCGCACTCACAGGGTCGGTCTGGGCAGCAACCATACCACACAAGGCAAATTGAGCCGAACCAGAATACACTATCAAACTCATCAGAGCCGTCTCTGCGGGAGACAGACCTGATTGGGTCGCCAAAATCCCACAAGCTAAACCAATGCTAGCATAGCCAAGAACGGTTCCTGTTGCAGCAGCCATGCCACGTCTAAATTCCGACATTTGTTGTTATCCTTTCAATCAGTTTCACTTATTTTCAACTGTCCTATCATAGCACAAAACCCACCTACCACAAAGGCAGACGGGTCAAAGTTATCAGATAAGAATGATTAAAAGAAAGTCAGCAGTAAGAGTTAGCTTGAACAATCATTTTCAGGTCAAAACGACAGTTCTCTGCCGACTCGGAAAAGGCTAGGTTGCTTTGTCTGGTTGATTAGCATTTATGCACGCAATATACTTTGCCTGTCAGAATAGCTATAGCAAGTTAATTCGTCGTCTTCTTAAAGTAACCTAATTTCTAAACTGCTCTTCAGCGCACAAAACTGACCAGCTATCAATTCTGTTCTGGCAACTGTCAGAGCCAACCATATCGTCCACCGTGACATCTAAAGTCAGTTATTAGCTGGTTACTAGCCAAGCAAGAAAACGCCTTTTAGTCCTCAATACCCTTAAAGACCAAACTAGGTTTGGCATTAAGCGAGAGGTCCGCAAGATTGCCTTTCTCGTATTCAACAACCGCAGCAAAGGCAATCATGCCGGCATTATCGCCACAAAGGCGCAGAGGTGGCACGATCACCTCAACTTCGGTGATGTCCACCGCCAGACGCTCACGTAAGCCCTGATTCGCTGCGACACCGCCTGCGACAACCAGCTGCTTGACAGGGTACTGGACGAGGGCCTTCTTGGTTTTTGCCATCAGCACATCCAGTACCGCCGCCTGGAAGGACGCACAAAGGTCTGTCAAGACTAAGTCCTCGCCCTTTTGCTGGGCATTGTGATGCAGGTTGATAAAGGCTGACTTGAGCCCTGAAAAAGAAAAATCCAGATGGTCTTCCTTGATCATGGCACGAGGGAGATTGTAGGTATCCTGTCCTTGATGGGCGAGCTGGTCAATCTCACGACCAGCTGGATAGGTCAAGCCCATGACCCGACCGACCTTGTCATAGGCCTCTCCTACCGCATCATCTCGCGTCTCACCAATGATGCGGTAATCCCCTGCCTCAGGTACATAGACCAATTCCGTATGCCCACCTGATACTAAAAGCGCCATAAGAGGATAAGTTAAATCGCTCTGCTCTTTTGCCGCCATCAGATGCCCTGCCATGTGGTTGACAGGGATAAGCGGAAGTCCATGCGCCCAAGCAAAAGCCTTAGCAGCTGCCATACCCACCAAAAGGGCACCAACAAGTCCAGGCCCTTCAGTCACCGCCACAGCCGTCAGGTCGCTAGCAACCAAGCCAGCCTCGCTCAGAGCATCGGCAATACAGGTCGTGATGATTTCCACATGGTGGCGGCTGGCCACCTCAGGCACCACTCCACCAAAGCGCTTGTGGCTCTCCACCTGACTAGCGATAATGTTGGTTAAGAGCTCCTTATCATTTTTGACAATAGCCACACTGGTCTCATCACAAGAGCTTTCGATGGCTAGGATGTATCTATCTGTCATCTGATTTCTTTCTATTTGGAAAATAGCTGAGCGTCACTGGTGACGCGTCATGATGATGGCGTCTTCAGTCGGCTGATGGTAGTAGTTCTTTCGCCGACCTACAGCAGAAAAGCCATGCTTGAGATAGAGGGCTTGGGCAGCCTGATTGCTGCTTCTCACTTCTAGGAAAATGGGCTGGCGCTCCTTAGCCAAGGCTTGCATGAGCTGGTCAGCCAAGCCCCTGCCTTGGTAGGCTCTCTTGACAGCGATATTGGTGATTTCAAGCTCGCCAACTAAGAGTTGAACCGCCAAGAACCCAACTAATTCTTGCCCTTCATAACGATAAAAATACTGGCTTTCTGGCTTATCTAGGTCTGCACTAATCTGCTCAAGCGACCAAGGTGACTGCCCATAAACATCCGTTAAGATGTCGTAAATAGCTTGTGCTGTCGCCATCTTAGACCCTCTGGATGTAAGTGTTGTTATCGCCTGCTTCATGGTTCTTCAACCAATTTTCCTCGGCTTCAACCCGTTTGAGGTAGGTCGGTACAAAGGCGTGAGGATCAACAGGAACAGCAGTTATAGCTGCGCACCCGATACGATAAGCAGACGGCAAGGTTGGCAAGATATGGGCGTCTGGATAGCGCTCCTCAATCTGCTGACGGAAATTGCCCACCTCACCGACAAAGGTCAGGTCTCTCTGATCAGATAGGCGATCCAGTAAATCGTTAAAGGCACAGTTGGTATCTGGTGCAATTGCTCTGCCATTCTCATAAAAACCAGCATAAACCGTGTTGCGGCGAGCGTCGATCAGAGGGATAATCACCCCTTGAGCCTCAGGCGTTAGGGCGTAGAGGCTAGAGATGCCGACCAAGTCAATAGCAAGGGTATAGGCTAAAGTCTTGGCTGTTGCTACCGCCATCCGTAATCCTGTATAGGAGCCTGGTCCCTGAGCGACAGCGATGCGGTCAAGGTCTTGAGGGGTCAGCCCTGCTTGTGCCATGAGAAAATCGATGCTGGGCATGAGGCTGATGCTGTGGTTTTTCTTGATGGTGAGGGTCAAATCCGCCAACAAACGGTCGTCCTCTAGAAGAGCGATGCTTAAAGCTTGGTTGGAGCTATCAAAGGCTAAAATCTTCATGCTTGTCCTTTTTATCTGATTAATATCTGGTTTTTATCAAGGCATTATGCGTCAACCTGCAAAGTCTCGGCTTGCTTATACCTCCTATTTTATGCTATAATTAAAATAATTGCAACGCATCACGGTCAAATTTAACACCTGTATCTTTATCGCTTATGACTGAGCGGTTAAACAGGTGCTGATTACTCTGAAATTTAATTAGCCAAGCACCCCACAATTGGGGATTGTTTTGGTGATGTTGACAGACTGACTGAGAAGCCATACAGAAAGGATTATCATGATTTACAAAGTATTTTTCCAAGAAACAAAAGACCGTAGCCCACGTCGGGAAACAACCAAGATCAGCTATATCGAGGTGGATGCCAAAACAGAACTAGAAGGGCGCATCAAGGTTCGTCAACTCGTTGAGGAAAACACCGCTTATAACATCGAACTCATTCAGTACTTATCAGATAAGCATTTAGCCCATGAAAAAGAGTCTGGCGTTTTTGAATTAACGGAGTTCTAAGATGGTAAAAGTGAACTTAAAACCACACGAAGTTGGGGTCTTTGCCATCGGAGGTCTTGGCGAAATCGGTAAGAACACCTACGGCATTGAGTACCAAAACGAGATCATCATCGTTGATGCTGGGATTAAATTTCCAGAAGATGATTTGCTAGGGATTGACTATGTTATCCCTGATTATTCCTACATCGTTGACAACATCGACCGCGTCAAGGCCTTGGTCATCACCCACGGGCATGAGGATCATATCGGTGGCATTCCCTTCCTGCTTAAACAGGCCAATATCCCCGTTTATGCTGGGCCATTGGCGCTAGCCCTGATTCGTGGCAAACTGGAAGAACACGGTCTGCTCCGTCAAGCCAAACTACATGAGATTAACCACAACAGCGAACTGGTCTTCAAACACTTGAAGGTGACTTTTTTCCGCACCACCCACTCTATTCCAGAGCCTTTGGGAATTGTCATCCATACCCCTCAGGGTAAGGTGGTCTGCACGGGAGACTTCAAGTTTGACTTTACCCCTGTTGGAGAACCTGCTGACCTCCACCGCATGGCAGCGCTGGGTGAAGACGGGGTGCTACTGCTGTTGTCTGACTCCACAAACGCAACAGTGCCAACATTCACAGAATCCGAGCAAGTTGTTGGAAAATCAATTCTCAACATCATTGAAAACATTCAGGGACGGATTATCTTTGCCTCCTTTGCTTCCAACATCTTCCGTTTGCAACAAGCTGCAGAAGCGGCGGTTAAGACCGGTCGGAAAATTGTTGTCTTTGGGCGTTCCATGGAAAAAGCTATTGTCAACGGTATCGAGCTCGGCTACATCAAGGTGCCAAAGGGCACCATCATCGAGCCAAACGAGATTAAAAACTACCACGCCAGTGAAATCCTCATCATGTGTACAGGAAGTCAAGGTGAGTCGATGGCGGCGCTATCTCGGATTGCTAACGGCATGCACCGTCATGTGGTGCTACAACCTGGCGATACAGTGATGTTCTCATCAAGTCCAATTCCTGGAAACACCACCAGCGTTAACAAGTTGATTAACACCATCCAGGAAGCTGGGGTTGAGGTCATTCACGGCAAGATTAACAACATCCACACTTCTGGACACGGTGGTCAACAAGAACAAAAACTGATGATTCGCCTCATGAAGCCCAAGTTCTTCATGCCGGTCCATGGGGAATACCGCATGCAAAAAGTTCATGCTGGTTTGGCAGTGGACTGCGGTGTGCCAAAGGAAAACACGTTTATTATGGAAAACGGTGATGTCCTCGCCGTAACTAAGGACTCAGCGCGACTGGCTGGCAAGTTTAATGCCCAAGATGTCTACGTTGATGGTAATCGTATTGGTGAAATTGGTGTTGCTGTCCTGCGTGACCGCCGTGACCTGTCAGAAGATGGGGTCGTGCTTGCAGTAGCAACTGTTGATTTCAAGACCAAGATGGTTTTAGCGGGACCAGATATTCTCAGCCGTGGCTTCATTTACATGCGCGAGTCCGGTGATTTAATTCGTGAAAGTCAGCGCCTACTCTTTAACACCATTCGCGTTGCCTTAAAGAACAAGGATGCTAATATCCAGTCTGTCAACGGCGCAATTATCAATGCGCTCAAGCCTTTCCTCTACGAGAAAACCGAGCGCGAGCCCATTATTATCCCTATGGTTTTAACACCTAATAACTAAAATAAACTAGGACTTCAAATGGACAACCTCAGCCGTTAGATGGAACAATGCTAACAATTGAGCTGCCGTTTGCAAGTCCTTTTTTCTCTGCCTTCGGACCTTTCTCACGGTTAATGAAAAAGCACTCAGGAAAGTCCAGTGCCGTCAACTACCACAGTTATTTTTAACACCATCTTGCTGACTGTCAAATAACGTCATGACAAAAGATAAGCTGAATGGCTCAATTAACCTGACGCTGAGATAAGCCTTATAAGCTTTATCACTACCAAAGGAGCAACTCGCCTCAAAAGGTTTAAGCTGTCAACGCCAAAACAGTAAATGAGTCAGATGCCATCAAGATTCTTAGATTTCCGATGGCATCTGACTGATATTCAACTATTTTTACAGTTTATCCAACAAATGTCCTCTTGTTATTTGATCCCTCTAGCGTATAATAAGGATAAGAGCTCTTAATATCACACTACGGAGGTTCCTATGCAAACCATTGGTAAAAAAATGAAACAACTACGGCTCAAAGCAGGACTCAGTCAGATTCAACTGGCTGAACAATTAGGGTTATCTAATCAAGCAGTATCCAAATGGGAGACCGATTTTTCTCAACCAGATATCAGCCTCTTACCTGAACTGGCTACTCTTTTCGGCGTTAGTGGCGTTAGTATTGATGAGTTGTTTGATTACACAGCGGAAAACTACTATGAAAAAATCCAAAACAGCCTAGAATACGGCAGCTCCTATCCAACAAAGACTTCCAACAATTTGAGAACTGTTTACTGAATCAGCTCACGATGACACGAGACAAGTACGACGCCAACTCAACACTGGGCTGGCTCTATCTTAGTCAAGCAGATCAGCTGCGCAAGAAAGCTAGTTTCTATTGTAAAAAAGCTCTTGAGCTGCGCCCTAACGGTAAGCGAGATATTAGCATCATCAATGCTGCCTCTGGTGGCATCATCTATGACTGGGATGTCCGAAATCGTCAGGAACTTATCGATTATTACCGGAAAACCTTGCTGGTCGCCCCTGAAAACCAACGCCTCTACTTTTACCTTTTAGATAACCTCATCGATGATGATCGTCTAACAGAGGCTCGTCAGATCTTGACAGCATCAGAAATCAATAACCCAGATCCGTTAAATGCTTTTTACAAGATTTTCATCAAAGAAAAAGCTAGAGGTTTCAAAATAGTTAAAACAGACTATCTGACCTTAACCAACAGTTTTCAAAAGACTGGCGAGTCCTCTTTGCTGTCACTAATGCCTTTTCTCAAAATGCCTATTACAAGGAAGCTATCCCCATTTGGGAGGCGGCCTTTTAGGCGCAGGTTAAACCGCGCTACACCGACTTTTACGAATCTATCGCTCAATGTCACATCAGACTGGGCGACCATGAGGCTGCTATCAAAGCTTACAAACAAGTTCTCAAAATTTTAAGAGAGGATTGGAACTATCGTTTCGGTAGCCACATTGACCGCATCAACGAAAAAATCTTACAACTGACCTCCTTAAGCCAATCAGTCGGCAACCCTTCTAACTAAATAGCCAACCTAATCATCAAGAATTCCCAATTAGGCACCATCATAAGACTTGGAAATATCTGGCTCGCACGAGATTTCCAATCCTTTCATCGTCAAAACCCTCCTAGAACAACATATCTAGGAGGGTCATGTTTTGTTATCGTTGTGGGGAAATCGGGTAAATGTAACTCACAACCCCTTCAGAAGTTTGAGTTGGATCAAAGAAACCACGATAGTTGGCAATATTGGGATTACCACCAATATTAGCTTCCAAGACCTGAATACTAAATTCACTCTGCACATCAGTCACATAAGCCACGTGACCATAGCCACCATAAGGATCGGTCCATACAGCAATCGCACCTTCGACAGGTACAGTACCTATCGTAAAGCCATCTGCCGCTGCACTCGCCGCCCAGTCTCCGCCATTGCCCCAATAAGTATATGCCCACGGTGCCAATTCCTTGACACCCCAGGTACACTGTCCAACGGGGTAGAAGTTGCCAGAAGTCAGGTTGGCTTGTGCATTTGCAATCGCCAGCTCGCTACGGCTTCGATAAGGATTAGCGGCTTCCTCTGCTGCTTTGGCTTCAGCAGCAGCTTTAGCTTCTGCCGCCGCTTTGGCCTCTGCCGCTGCCTTAGCATCTGCTGCAGCCTTGGCTTCTGCGGCTGCTTTTTCTTGGGCAAGTTTTAACTCTCGCTGGCGAGCTTTCAAAACAGTCACAAGCTCCTGTTCTGTCCGATCAAGACCGCTCGCTTGAACAGTTGATAATAGTGATAATTGTCCAGCCATCAAAGCCCCTAATAAGGCCATCTGGAACAATGATTTTCTTAATTTTAACATTATTTGAATTCCTTTCTATCATTAAACTGCCTGTCTAGCATACGATAGATTTGTAACAATCACATCACAAAGGCATGACATTTATGACAAAAAGATTAGAACTGATGGGCTAAAGCTATATTTTAAGGTTAAACGGCTTTCATTTAAGGAAAAACTCTCCTGAAAACAGGAGAGTTCTTACTAAAGACGCCAGTGTTTATCTGGTGAAAATATTTGACCAACGGGAGTATCAGCTGCTAATTCAATGATGCCCCGTTTTTGAGGAGCATTCGGTAGAGCCAGCTCCCTTGGGGAACACATCATACCGTAACTGTCAACACCGCGTAACTGCCCTGGAAAAATCAACAGACCACTCGGCATCATGGCACCTGGCAAGGCAACAATTGTTTTCAATCCTAACGCGACATTTGAAGCTCCGGCCACAATCTGAACCGTCTCATCAGCTGATACTTTGACTTGGCAAATGTTCAGGTGGTCACTATCTGGATGAGCAGTCAACTCAACAATCTCACCCACGACAAATTTAGGCTGGTCATCACCCACAAGCTCCTCATCAAAACCAAGTTCAGTCAAGCGCTGATTGAGTGTCTGCAACTCCTCTGCTGACAGAAAAACCTGCCCATTCCCCTCAATTGGAAACAGTTCTGACACTTGGAAAATGTTCCAAGCCACCGTTTGACCATCAGCCTTGCGGACAATGCGGGCAACAGTCTCTCGCTTGTCAACTTCAACAGCTTGCTTCTGGTCGTCAGCGACAATGACCATGAGCACATCACCCACATGTTTGTTATAGATAAAAATCATGTTTTCTCCTTAGATCGTTTGTAAAAAATGGCTAATCTCTTGCTTTGTTTTTCGGAGGCGGTTAACGAGGCGACCGATTTCTTGACCACCTTGAGTGACAACAAGGCTTGGGATACCGAACACATCCCATTCCTTAGCCAAGTCCATAAACTGATCACGGTCAACCTGCAAAAAGGTCAGTTGTGGAAAATCCGCCACCAACTCATCTAAGACAGGATAGATAAATTGACAATCCCCACACCAATCTGCGGTAAACAAAAACACAACTTTCTGGTCACTGTTGACCAACTGACTGATCTCATTTATTGAACTAGCTTTCTTCATCATTTCTCTCCATATCATGCTCTTTGTAGTCGATGTCACCCTTGTGGTAGCGAAAATCAAACACCACACCATCATCAAAAACCACACCGCCAAAGGCTTGACCAGCTCTGCTATTGACCTCTGTCAAATAAACCACCTCAATCTCTCCCATCGGTGCGAAAAAGGCGCGAATCTCCGCTAACAGTTCGCTATCTTTTTGTTGCTCTTTGACCTGCTTTTTGTGACCAATAAGAGCAAGAACGCCTAGGGCGCTCACAAACCCTGTCACTATGGCAAATTTTTTCTTTTTCATGACCTTATTATACTCCAAACTCTCAGAAAATACTAGTCTACGTTAGCCGATCGGATGACTTTTCGCCCCCAGTTTTGCTCCTTGAGGGCAGGGTGTCCCAGCTGATAGACACGATCCGCCTGCTGGGTAAGGGCGTCCCATGGCTTTTTGCCAATGCGTGTGACAAGCTCTACCTGACCTTTGATGCTAGACAGGTGGGCTTGCCCAGCGGGGCTAAAGCCCAAGACTCGCACCGCAGACGGCAAGTAAGCTTCTGTCGCATTGACAAGGATATAGGCCAGCACCCGTCGCACCCGCGCCTTAGTGTAGCGCTTGGTCGCAACATGTGCGATGAATTCGTCAATGGTCTGGCTATCGCCAATAGCAGAGCGGATACGACTAGCCAGCTCTGCATTGACCTGATAGATAGCTGTCAGGTTTGGATGGGTCAGAATCTGATAGCGAAGCAGAGGAAAATAATCTTCCCAGGAGACCTGCGGTGAGGAGAGCAGGAGGTCAGCCGCTGGGCTGACCTTGCGGACAAAGTCGCCATCTGCTATGTGCTTGCGGATGGCTGTCGCTGACGCATACTGCTCTGCCATTTCCTCCGAGTGAAAGCCTGCTCCCTGCCGAGCGATAGGGCAAAGGGCAATCCCTGTCCCAGCTGCCGCCTTGGTATAGGCCAGCGCCAAAATGTGGTTGGGGGTGTCGCCCGTGAAGGTCAGCCCCGTAAAGGTCTGCCACATGGCCTGCGCCTTTTCAGGGTAAGACAGGTGGTCGGGCAAGCGAGAGAGAAACTCTTCCATCTCCTCTGCCTGCTTGGCGTAGGTGTCCGCAATCAGCTGGTAGTCCATGACCGCCTCTGTCCCAAAGGCCAGCTGGTTAATCCCTAGCTGCCGCAGGATGTCCACAGCGCCTTTGGCAAAGTAGTCCGCCGACTGAACAGACACCAGAAAAGGCATCTCGACCACGACGTCTGCTCCATTGTCAAGCGCCATCTGCGCCCGCGTCCACTTATCCACGATGGCAGGCTCACCCCGCTGCATAAAATTGCCACTCATGGCAACGATTTTCAAACCTTCCACTTGGTCAAGCAGGTACTTGTGCCCATTGTGAAAGGGATTAAACTCTGCGATAATGCCTGTTGTGGTCATGGGTGGGGCCTTTCTGTAGTACGATAATCAACCGAACATTGCCTTGAGTGAAGATACTCAAGAATACTGTATTCAGATTCTCCTCCTCATTATAACACATCCTGAAAAGGTAAACCGTAGCTTTATGAGTGCTTCCTCTGCTATACCGACCAACAATATACTCTATGTAAGCTTCTGTTAATTGGTTTATCCCTTCCCAAGTTTTAGTTGGTGAGAAAGGGGTTAAATAGGCTATTTTTCATGAGCTGTTGTCTAAGGCAGAATAGCTATAATTCTTCCGTTTTATAGGTAAAATAACCTTCGTAATGGTAGCTGGCGTCCAGCCCTTTTATATAAATCTGCCGGTTATCTACAGCTGTTGTCAAGGCATGCTGGATAAGGTATTTAATTTCAATGCTTCGGATGGGGCTACGTTCCATGGCAAGAAGATAATCTTCTTTATCAATTTTTGACCAGTCAACAACTTGTCCCAACTGATGTTTTAGAAGGTGGTCAAGCCACAGTCTCCCTGCTCTGCCATTGCCCTCACGAAAGGGATGAGCGACGTTCATCTCAACATACTTGTCGATAATAGCATCAAAGGTCGTTTGGGGCATGGTGTCGATATGCTCAAGAGCAGCTCGAAGGTACATGGTCGGAGCAAAACGGAAATTCCCTTTGGCGAGGTTGACCGTACGAATCTCTCCTGCAAAAGGATAAATGTCCTCAAAAAGGTGGGTGTGAATAAAGGCGAGGGCACTAAACAGGCCTGGAGGTTTGTCTCTAAGCAAATCTTGTTCAAAAAGCTCCAATGCCTTTTTTTTACTGATTTTTTCCTCTTCCCTTGCCAAGTCGCTGGACGTGGTTAAGCCTAACTTGTTTTCTAATACCATAATGATTGTTCATTCCTTTCGTTTCACTCAAGGCACAACAATGAATGAAAGAATGTTACACTTGTTTTCGACTATAATTAACGTAGGAAGCCCCATCACCGACAAACAGGGAATCACTAGCTACTTCTTTACCTTTGCGAATAGGTTTCTTCAGCTACAAGACGGGTTGGAAAGAAGCACGATAAGTGGTAAATATCTTTTCTAAAAACAAGTCCTTGTAACCGCTGTTCACATTGTAATAATTTTCTTGCTCTAAAAAACGCTTGGACTTGCCATCCGTCGGCACAATCATACCACGGCTTCTTAGAATCGTCATCTGTTGGTTAAATGTCTTGTATTCTTTCATCCTTCTCATCTCCCATTAAGCTACTTCTATATCATTTTTGATAGCCTGTCAAGAAAAAAGTGGATGATTGATTTTTTTGTAGGTGGGGAGCATGATAAAAATATCTAATAACAATGATTATATATTTAATCATGCCCATAACAATACTAGGAAACTAACAAATAGTAAAATCAGACAAAAATATTTATTAAACTTTTCAATTCTTTTCAGCTTATCCAAGTCTTTATCAAAGTCACTATCCAATGATTGAATGAACTCTTGCTCAACACTGCTCAATACTTGATACATACTCTTTACATGTTGTTTATTTTTTAGAATAGCTTCTGATTCAAAATACCAACCCTTTTGATGGTTAACAAAATTTATAATAACTAAATACAGCATTGCTACAATTGATGAAATCAATATTTTAGTTATATTTTCTATACCATCAAATAACAGAAAAGCTAGAATTGTACCTGATAGCACTATAATTTGTTGCGTTAAATCATTAATAACAGTGCGAATACCAGCGATGGTTTCACTATGAATTTTAGCGTATTCTTCCGTTAACTTATTTTTATCATCCATATAACTTTTCATTTTATCAGTAATAAAAAGTGTATAATTAGACTCAAGTTTCTTTGATAATTTCTCAAATTCTTTATCTGATAGCTCGTCATTTTCATTCGCAAGAACTGAAAATAAATCTTTAAAAATTACTAATCTATCATAATATTTTTCTCTCTCAGAGAATATAAAATTCAAAATATAGTATAAGTTATCAAACGTAGATTGATTTAAAATAATCTTTCTTCTATCCAGTATCGAATTTCTATTAAAACTAATAATAATCTCATCATCTGATATTCTTCTCTCTGATAAAATATCAAGTATCCCGTCAATTGCATGACTAGCATACTTAGAAATATTATTTGAGTTGACTAAGTATGGAGTTGCAAAAAGACTTATTTGTTGAAAATTTTTATTCTCAAGAAAAATCTTAGGAATTTGAATACTATCATTCTTTAGAGTGGAAAAAATAGGTGAACAAATATCTATATTATTTTCAGGAAATTCAATTGTTATTTTATTTTGATAATCAACCAAATCTTTAAAACAACATTTTTCTAAAAATTTTCTCTCAAACAGAGGAAAATCTTTTTCTAAAAATAAATAGATTGTTTCATCTGGTAAATACTTTTGAGAAATTGTTAGTGCAATCTTATTTTTCTCTGAAATTTCAGGTTCATCTTTAATATGAAAATCATTAATATGAATAGTCATATTGCCCTGACTATCAAAAGGCCCTAAAGAGTTCTGTAATAATAATGTTTCTTCTTTATTTATTGAAAGAAGTTGAATTTGATATTTAAACGTTCCATCATCTCGAAATTCCATGATATTAGTCGTAATAGAATCTAAGGATGATGAATTATGTGATAATAATTCAAATAATTCACTCAGCATTTGAATGACCTTTTTCTTCTATTGGGAGTAAGTCTTTGTGAATTTTTAAAATTTTATATTCCTCAATTTCCTCCCAAATAATAATATCAGCTTCTTCTAAACTTTCATAATACGATACCTTAAATTTCCTATCTCCATAATCATCAGATGAAATAAATGTTTTCTTTGGTGGACGTTTTAACTTCGCTCTAAATTCTTGTACAACAGTATTATTCTTAGATTTGGCATTATTATAAGCTTGTTTTGCCAAAGCTTCAGCATCTGTTGGTCTATCTGCATTCGCAAAATCAAGTAAATCTTGTACTTCATGAATTAGTCCCTCAAACGATGTCTGTCGTTCTTCTGAAAGAAAATATTTTAATTTCTTCTCAACACTATCAGGCTCTCTATCAGTTTTTATATATGGCTTTGTAACAAGAGCAATATTCTCAAATGCTATCTGGGCTGCTGCTTCTGGATTGTCAATAATGGGGTCACTTTCTAAAAATTTACCTAAAAAATACTCTGAAATATTATCATCAGATCTATCCAAAACTTTTGAATGGATATTACTGCGTTCTTGACCTTCCTCCTCCCTTCCTTCTTTATACCGAACTGTTGATTCCTTATAAATTACAACTGCCTTATGTAATCTTGATTTACTATCAGGTAAGACATCTCTAAGAGTTTTCAATGTATTTTGGTCTGTCACCTGTAAAGCAGTATTGGTTTCCATTTTTGCAATAAAAAGTAAGTCTTCATCAGCTATTCGAGTAGCAAAGACAACAAGATAAAAATCTTTATGAAATCTTCTTTGTATTGCTTCTTTAAACTTTTCAGCTATGAATTGTGAACGCGTCTCGAATGTCTCTTGACTATCAAAAATTTCTGAAACATTTGTAACCAGTTCCAGAGTAGGTCTTTTAAACCGAAAGTTTTTTACATTACGGTCATCTCTACATGATAAAACACGATTATCAATATCTCTGGAGATATCAGAAAAATTTTCATATTGATTATCAAAGATAATTCCCGATTCTACCGCTACATCTGCTTCATTCTTAGAAAAATGAAATAATCTCAAGTACTTATTCATATATTCCTCCTATCCTCAAACAAATTCAACTCCCCACCGTCCACTTAGGCGATCCGTCACCTAAGTGGACGGTGGGGTTATCTCCTACTCCATCTCCCTAACCTTCTCCTCAATAAAGGCAATTTCTTCCTCTGATAGACCATATTTCCGATAGAAATATTGGTCAATCTCAGCAATAGACAGATGCCAAGGTACATCTGAATCCGCTGTAAAATCTTGTATCGGTACATTAGCCCAAGTTTCTTTTGTTTTATTATTTTGAGTTATTTTTAATGTCCCTAACATCAAACGAGCAAATTTTGTTTTAATATACTTCAAGCACCGTTCTGCTTCTTCTTGAGTTTCAAAAGCTCCAAAAGAAATAAATGTTTGTGTATAACCCACGAGTGGGGTCGATAGAACTTCGCCTATCGCCCCACTGCCATTAGCACCAGGCACAAATACTTTCCATTTGTCAAGATTTACATGATCTTGAATGTATTCCCTATTTGTCCATTTAAGTACCCGGCGGCCATTCAATCTCCCGTATATTTGAATGTCACTCCTATTTTTTGGCTCATCGCTAAACATCTCACTAAATCTGTCAAATATATTTGAACCAACAGACTTTCGTTCCGATTTTTTAACCCTCTTCTCAAATTGAGGAAAGTCTTCATAAACTTTTTCTGTTAGCTTATGGGTGCTGTTGCCAACTAATAATTTGTTGAAAGAAATAAATTCACCTTTTACAACTTTTTGAAGAATAGTATTAATCTCCTCAAAATTTGAAAATGTTCCAAGAGGTCCTTTTTTATGATTAGTATTTCTATAAGTTACCACCACACCACCTTTAATATCAGTGTTAGGAAAAACTTTTGCACTATCTTGGGAGTAATAAATCACTTCAAGATGTGGATCAGACAACATTTTTTCATTCCATATATTAGGAGTCTGACCAGCTTTAAACAGAAAACGACCAGGAGTGATTAACACTACTCTGTCAGCTAACCGATACGATAATTCCATGAAATAGTGGTAAATTGGAGTATCTCGATTATTATCCGTCTCCTCCTGATATGGCGGGTTACCAATCACAACATCAAATTTCACGTCTTTGAAGACCTCCTTTATCTTGTCTTGACCGCTTGAGAGGTCGGTTTTGAGGCTTTGGCTGAGCCCATCGATATAAGCGACATTGACAGGCAGGTTGCGGTAGCCAGCCAGTGTCCGCTCAGTGATGGTCTTGGCCATCGGGGTTTTAGCGACAGCATAAATCTGCTCCTGCAAAATCTCGCCATAAACCGCCAACTCGTCAAAATGACTATCCTCATTAGTCTCCACAGCCTTGTGGAAGAGACTAATGGCCGCATGTAGTGGATAAAGCCCTGTTTTGGCGTTGATATCAAGGAAGGTCTTACCTTTTTGGTAAATAGCAGAGCTATCCTCACGCTCTACCCAGTGCAGGACTGATTTGCCATCTATGGTCATACTGGTAAAGCTATCATCAAAAAAGTTAAGCCCTCCGATGGTCTTGGTCACTTGCAGATTGACCACCCGCCAAGGGGTTAAGACCGTTTCCTTGTCAGGATTCTTAAAGGTGCTAAAGAGCTCCGCAATTTTCTCAGCCCGCTCGATGACCCCTAGTCGGTCAAAGGATTTAGCCCGACAACGGATAATGCGCCCCGCCTCGATAAAGACCTCAGGATCGTAGAAGCGGACAATCTTGCGGAACATCCCTTTAGTAAAGCCCTTTGGCATAAACTCCTGCCAGGAAGCGTCATCTACTGCACTGATGAAACGATCGATACTGATGTCCTCATCAAGGTCAACCATCATCCCGTAAATCATCATAGGAATACGGATAGAGACTCCACGTAGGATGGAAATCATAGCCTTACGCTGGTTTTTAGCTTCCTTGAGCTTGGCAAGTAACTCCTCTTCTTCTTTGGTTCGCTGCTTTTTCGGTTTCTTCTGGACTACTTCCGCCTGTTCATGCTCTTCCTCGCTCATGCCATTGTCATTGATGATAATCTTGGTCTGGCGTTCTTTATTGGTCGTGCCAACGATAGCCTTGACATCGTTAAACAGACTGGCATCATCTGCTGTCAGGGTTAAGAGCTGATCATTGTAGAGGCTATCGTCCTCAAAGCCTGACCGCACCGCTTTTTCCGCATAGACTTTCTTGAGCTGGGTCAGCATACGATCGACGTTGTAAGTTTTCATGCCATTACCATCATTACTCAAAATGGGCATAAAATTAAGGAGTTTCGTCATGGCACTTGTTTGTGCCTTACTGTTTTTCTTACCGACACCAGAGTTAATCCGAGCTGACTCTGCCATGACAGTCAGAGCACGATCAGGAGCAAAGTCAAAGACATAGCAGACTTCTTTTTTGCCTAATGTTTCATGAGAAAATGGCGTCTGCGCACGAAAGGCCGCTTGCAGATAGTTCATTGGGCTTGTCGTATTGTTCAAAAAGACCACGCCCGTCCACTCTGGAACATTGACCCCAGTGGTCAGCTTGCGCACCGTTAGGGTGATGGTCTTGGTCAGACTTGGATCGTCTCCAATCGCCCGCTGTACCTTTTCAAGGTCATCAGCCGTTGCCTCACCGCTATTGTCACCATCTTTCACCACATTGACGATGGTGTAATCTTTTCCAAAGACAGGGTGGGCGAGAAGCGCTTGCTCAAAGGCTGCCGCTTCCTTGACCCCAGGCAAGAGCCAAAGGGTGTGACGCAGCGTTTCACGATAACTAGCCGTGGAGAAAGGGTAGTCTGTTTTAGGGTTTTCCTGACTAATCTGGTCTAAAAAGGCTTGAACCTCCTGCTTGTAGACCAGCTCCTCTTTATCATCAACCTTGAAGAACTCACGGAAGTTAAAGGACTTGCTCTCGTCAGCAAACTTCTCTTTGTTTGCCATCTCAAAAGTGTACATCTCAACCCGTGGCAATTCCCCGTAAGGGTTCGGCTTACCAGGATGGGTTAGCTCCCAGCGGAGTTTCGCCTCCTGCTTCATGGTATAGTCCCAAGTATAAACCTGCTCCTCGTCGTACTGATCCAGCAGGTTAAAAGGAGTGCCTGAGAGCTCAAGGATTTTCGTTTTTTCCTTCACAAGGGCGGTCATAACCGTCTGATTGAGCTCGGTCTGAGTCCCCTCATGCGCCTCATCGATGATGATCAAATCCCAGTCCACATCAGCATAGTCCGCCAGATTGACTTCACCACCGCCATATCTAAGCAACTGAATCGAGGCAAAATAGATGAAAGGTGTTGCTCCCATTTTTAGAACATCGAGTTTTTCCCCTCGATCTTTGGCACCATAACGGTAGCCTGCTTCTGCCATCTTCATCTTGCCAAAGTCATCAAACCAAGAATTTTTAACCACAGGACGATGGGTCATGAGCAGTACCTTTTTAAACACCATATCCTTGATGAGTTGGAGACTTGCCAAGGTCTTACCAAAACGCATCTTGGCATTCCAGAGCATCCTGTCTTTCTTTTTGAAGATAGCCTTCGTCTGGTTGACAGCGTCTTGCTGATTGGGGCGTAGAAAAAGGACTGCTTCATCAGCAGTTGCTGGCAAATTGAGAGCATAGCGACCTTCTTTGACCGCTTTAATGGCTGCCTTAGCGGTTTCAAGGTCAACTTCAAACCATTCATTTCCTTGGAGTTTTTCGGCTTGTTTAATGCCTGAACGCTTCAAGACCTCATGCACATCATGGTCGTGAAACCATTTTTTCTGAGCTTTTTGCCAAGCTAACTCTACCCAACCCAACTGATAGGTCAGTCCTGCGGTTGTCATGTACTGTTTAATCCGCTTTGGGGCAACCTGACGTAGAAAGTCACTGTTAGCAGTCCAATCAGCTTCCATGTCATCTTCAGCAATCGTTCCTTCACCGATTTTTTGCGTTCCATCGTAAGCCGAAAAACCACCGTTGCTATTATCCACCGTTTGGATATAGATGAACTTGCGTTCCGCCGTCTGATAGCGTTGTTGAGCTTGAGGGATAAAAAAGTCCCTGATCATCAGCTGGTCATCCACATAGGTTTTCATAAACCAAACCAGCAGAAAATGAATGCTTGCCAGAGATTTTTCGGCATTCTCCTTAGTGGCTTGTTCTGAATTGAGGACATGAACCGCATCGTTCCCTCGCCCTTTCAAGCGACGAAAGGCCATCATGACCTCACCTGATGGGTCTTCAATCTGCTCATCAATCAATTTTAAGGTATTATGAAAGGTCAATCGTTCCGCATCAAGATAGCACCGATCGGCGACTAATTTCGCTAAGTGTTCAGCCAGTTTTCTGGTATTAAAAAGAACATTTTCAAAATGTTGGTATGTAAAGCTCTCCTCCGCAATATTTGCTGTGGCAACTAATTCACCCAAGTCTTCATCAAGTTTCAAAAAATCAAAATTACTGGTTAACATCCTCTAACCTCTCAATTGATACACTTTCTGTATTGGTAAAATGGTTTCTTGCGTTTGGTCATCATCGTCAAACTCAAACAAGCTCAACTGTCCCTCGACAACAGTAGCTTCTGCTGATTTTTCTCCCAGCATATCGGCAAAAATAACCTGTTTACAACTCACCTTACTAGGATTGCCTTTGATCGCTTGCCACTCCCAAAAAACAATGAGTTCATTGGTATCAGGATGTCGTTTGGTCAAGGTGTTCCCTCGGACAATATTGCGATGAATGAGAAAATGTGCCGAGCGATAGAGATCGGTCTTGCTACCCAATCGTTCACCAAACTGGGTCTCATACCAGTCTAAATAATAGATAAAGAGCCGATCACGTGCCACTTCTAGATTATCCGCTAAAAACTCAATACCGTAGATACTAGCGAGGGCAAAAAGAGATTTCGTCTTCCAATTCTTCTTATCGTATTGTTGCGTCAAAGCCTGTAATTTTCTCTCCAAAATCGCCAACAAAAAATTCCCATCACCAGCAGCAGGTTCTAAAAAAGTCGCATGAATCTGCTCACAAGCCGACTTTATCTCTGGAATATCCAGCATCATCTCTACCATCCATCTGGGGGTAAAAACTTCTCCGTGTTGCTGAACACGCTGTTTTGACTTAATCAGTTGTTCGGTCACACTAAGCCCCTTTCATCAGTATACTAGCTTTATTATACCATAAAAAGCCCTTGGTTTAGGGCTTTTTCACGATTTGTAAAACAAACTTAGGAAGGATATAAGCCTCAGCGGAACAATAGGTTGCCATTAGCGGAAGGATAGAGAATAAATCAACACACTCAATGGCAAAAATACGGAGCTCTCTGTGGCTAGTCACGCCTTACTTCCTCCCCACAAAAAACCATCGTCTGCTTTTTTCTGTTGGTTCCTTGTCTTCAAAGTCCGCATAGACCTTGACATCGGTGAAGCCGACCTGTTCCAGCAAGACGTCATAGGTCAGGAGTTCGTAGGTACGTTCTTCGTGAATCTCATCGTAGCGGGTAAAGCGTCCATCCTCGTCCTTGATGAAAAAGGTCAGCTCATGGACAACCGAGTGCGGCGCCTCATCTTCATAGGTGTCCCAAACCATGGCAAAATCCTCTGCATTTTCATGATGAGAATAGCCCGGGAAAACCTCATCCGTCTGATAGGTCGAGTGAACGTCAAAAATAAAAGTACCACCATCATTGAGATGAGCGCAAACGCCAGCAAAGACATCCCCCATCTCCACCTCGTCCGCCAGATAGCAGAGCGAATCAGAGTAGCAGGTCACTAGATCAAACCGCCCCACACCGCTCAAGTCCAGCATATTGCCCGCCACAAAGTCAACGGCAACCTTGGCAGAGGACGCCCGCCGTTTTGCGACCTCCAGCATCTCCTCACTCAAATCTAAGCCCGTCACCTCAAAGCCCGCTTGTGCGAACCGCACCGACTGGATGCCCGTCCCACAGGCCAGCTCCAGCAGTTTGGCTCCCTTTGGTTTTTTAGGAAAATGGCGGAGCGAAAAGTCCGTCCAAAGGTCATACAGCGAATCGTCCATGATAGCATCATAGACCGATGCGAATGTTTCGTAATTTTTAGTCATACACTTCTTTTCTATCTAATTTCTGAGGTAACACAGACAGTAGTAATCGCCTAAGGGCGTCCCATACCTAAGTTTTGAGCCACAACCTCGAGACTTCCGTCATGAACGAAGAGTTTTCTTTCGTTCACTAGTGCTAGAGCGAGAGTCATCTTATACAGCTCACTTTCGCTCACTGCTCCTTCCCTTCTCATTTACAGTTACTGACTTTGCCACATCATCACAACAGCTTACTTAAACAGCTTAAAATAGTCACTCTTTGTGGATAGCAGATACCGCACCTGAACAATTTTCTCATCCGTATCAACATCATACAAGACGATATATCCCTTTTTCAAGGGGAGCCCTCTAGTCACATGACCAGGGGTCAAAGCCTTTCCAAATCGTTCATCAGCATTAAACCCTCGCTCTGGAAAAATTTCTAAACTTCTTAAGCCCCTAATCAGCTCTCGTACAAGTTTCTCTCCAGCCGATGGATTGGATAAGCTATGACTGATGTATTGTCTGATTTCTCTTAGCTGCTTATAAATTTGATTGGGCACTTGAACCTGATAGTTATCCAAAAAGCTGCTCCTCTAGTTCATCCAAGGTCAGGTAGTTGCCAGCTGACATGTCAGCTACATTTTTCTGTACTTCTTCCTGCAATTCTCTAAACAAGCGTTCCCTTTCCAACTCTTCTTCAGAGAGCAAGTCCACCTGACCTGTGACAGCGATATTTTTCAAAAACAACTTTAAGACTTTGCCCAAACTGCTGCCTTGTCCTTCGACAACCGCTCTCGCCTCCTCAACTAGAGATGGCTCTACCCGAAAGTTCACAATTTTTGTTTTCTCTGCTACTTGTCCCATCGTTATTTCCTTTCTGCTTTCATCATCGCTTTACACATTGTATCACATGTGTGATGCTTTTTCAAGGACTAGGGACAAGGGCACAAAACCCTTGCCAGCTGACAAGGGTTCATTGCTATGCAATAAATTCTGCCACATCGACCATTGGGGCTTCATGCCAGAGTTTTTCGAGGTTATAGTGGGCACGGTCATCATCGCTAAAGATGTGGACGATGACGTCATTGAGGTCTAGGAGCACCCAGCCCCCCTTGCTGTCGCCTTCGATGTGGCTGGCATCATGTCCAGCTTCCTTGACTTTTTCACGAATATTATCCGCTAGGGCTTCCAGCTGGCGAGAATTGGTCGCTGTCATAATGACAAAATAGTCCGTCATGCTGGTCAAACCTGCCAAGTCCAACACCACAATATCCTCTGCTCGCTTTTCATCAGCGGCTTTCACAATCACTTCTACTAATCTTTCTTTCGTCATTGGTTTTCCTTATTTTTCGTTTTGTATAAAATTCACGCTCGTCTTGGTCAAAGACTTCAAAGCCCAAGCGAGTGAGCA
The DNA here is from genome assembly GCF_041807805.1 of Streptococcus sp. E29BA. Lineage (NCBI taxonomy): Bacteria > Bacillati > Bacillota > Bacilli > Lactobacillales > Streptococcaceae > Streptococcus > Streptococcus sp. E29BA. Next base: position 22,962 of record NZ_JBGTZA010000017.1, on the reverse strand, counting down.
AGCCAGCCATCTGAACATTCCCCTTGACATAATCCGCCCGTACATGGTCACAGACGGGGTCAGCTGTTGCGAGCGCAATGACCGCTTCCACTGCCGCACGACCGTAGCCTTTGCCTTGATGCGTTTGGTCAATCATCAGCCGCCAAATCATGTACTGATTCTCTTCTGCATCAATATCCAGCAGGACAAATCCGACCACCGACCACCTCATCTCCTGCCCAGACAGCATTAGGAAAGACATCGCCATTGTCACGATAGATCCAGCACTCAGCAAGAGACGTCGCATTATCGGCGACCCAGTGTCTTTGCTCCTCACGCACCGTTAGTTGTAAGACCTGATAAAAGCTGGTCTCATCAACAGGTTTCAAGGCAATCATAGATACCTCACATAAGCATTATAGGTCTCCAGGGTCTGGGGATAAATCGGCAGTCCCTTGTAAGTCAAGTGTTCAATAGTTCTTGCTGTTTCGTAGGCAACGGCTTTATCAAGGTCTTCTGCTGCCAGCTGGCGAGCAGTCTCCACACCTGGAAAATCTCTGCCTGGTTCGATATAGTCAGCGACGTAGATAACCTTGTCAAGGAGTGTCATGTCACTTGCCCCTACGGTGTGACGGGCGATGGCGGTCAAGATCTCCTCATCTGTCAGCCCAAACTGCTCTGTAATGAGGTAACGTCCGACCAGACCGTGCCAGACGTTATTGCCCCAAGTTTTGAGGGTTGGGTTCAACTGGTAACGGTCAATGAGGTCAAGAAAAACGCTATCTGGTTGCTCCTTGGCGTAGTCATGCAGGAGTGCCGCAAGACTGGCCTTAACAGGGTCGCAAGCGTAGCGATCGGCGAGCTCCAAGGCAATCCTCTCCACGCCTAAGACATGGCGGAAACGTTTCTCACTCATCTGCTCTGCTATGACCCTTAAAAGCGCCTCGCGTGAGAGGGAAATGTAGGGTTCGTAGATCATCGGTAGAGCCCCTCTTCCTCAATATAATCCAGCACCTCGTGGGGAAGGAGGTAGTTGGGCGTGCGCCCCTTTTTGATGAAGTCACGCACCATACTGGAGGAGATGTCCATGAGAGGAACATCGACCCAAATGACAGGATAGGACGTTCCTGCCTTGTAGCGAGGACGCTGAACGCCGACAAACTGAACGAGATTGACCAGTTCATCAATGCGGTGCCACTTGGGCAGGTACTCGACCATGTCGCCACCAATGATAAAGTAATAATCGGTTTCAGGGTTTTTCTCGGTTAAGAGTTTCATGGTGTCGTAGGTATAGGAAATGCCCTGACGCTCCAGCTCAATGGTTTCGATACCTAGCCCTTCAACGCCAGCAATGGCGCGCTTGAGCATCTCTAGCCGATGGTTTTCATCAATAGTCTCTTTTTTATCAACATGGGGCGGTTTATACTCAGGCATGAGATAGACCGCATCCAGACCCAGTTGCTGGCGAACCTGATCCGCCACAACCAGATGGGCGTTATGTACAGGGTTAAAATTGCCACCCAAAATCCCAACCTGACGGCGGTTGGTCGTTTTTTCTGTTGTTTCTAACTCAACCTTGGTAAAGGGGGTTAAGAGTTCAATCGGCATAGGCCTTCCTCCTAAATCTCTCGTACTTCTATAGATAATTTACGGTTTTCTTTCTTAGCAGATGGCTTAAACAAAATCAAAATCCGACCGATTTTTTGAACGGTATCCAGACCGATTTCGTCTTCGAGGATTTCTGCCACCTCGTGGATGTTTTCGTCCGTGTTCTGCAAGAGGGTGACTTTAATCAGCTCACGAGCGTCCAAAGCCCGACGGATAGAGGTCTTGATTTCATCAGTCAAACCGTTTTTACCAATCTGCACAATCGGCTTGAGGCTGTGGGCTTGGCTATTGAGAAAAGCCCGCTGTTTTGAAGTTAATGTCATGATTTCTTCTTTCTTTTTTAGGAAAATGGCAGAGCAGTCTAGTTGACCGTCTCGAGCCACTTGTCGATAGGTATGTTGAGTTTGTAGATGCCGGTATAAGACCGTTCTAAATAGGTCGTCCTTCCCTCTGGATAGAGATAAGCAATGGCATAATTCTGCCCGGGCTTGAATATCATTTCAACTCTGGCATAACGCTCAGCATAAGGGACATCATTGACCGATTTTTGACGGGTCTTGTGGGACTGAGAAAGGGTCTCAAGAAAAGACGCGATTGTCTCCTCGTCTTCTATCCGAAGAGGCGTATCAGGTGAGACCAAAACGCTGTGTCTTTTTCTGTCGAAAGCGTAATCGCACTCATCTCTCCTGCTTCTGGTAAGCTAGGTGCTGACCCAGGCCCCTGCCAATAGACAAGCCCAGCCAGCAACAAACCAAGTAGCACTATCACAACTTTCTTCATCAGATAATCGCCTTTCTCTTGAGCACAGCGACACCTTCTGGTGCCCAAGCGGAGACCTTGCCAGCACTGCCAACCCGAATCCAGCCCAGTCCTGAAAAAACGATGTCGCTCTTTTCATTGATGGTAAAGTCATGCTTGACCAACTTTGGAAACTCAGCCGCTTCCTTGCTAGCAGGCGGGGTCAAGAGACCTCCGACATGCTTGTCATAGAAGGCATCTGCCCCAGCTAGCTTGGTACGATGGAGCTGCAGGTTATTGTCCAAATAAGCTGTAAAGCCCTGCTTTTCCCCAGAAAGATAGTCAAACCGTGCCAGACCGCCGAGAAAAAGGGTCTGTCCAGGATTGAGCTGGTAGGTTTTGGGCTTGATTTCCTTTTTAGGAGTGACTAGTTTGAGGGCCTTGTCGGACAGGTAATGCGCCATCTGATGGCGATGGATAATACCCGGTGTATCATAGATATAGCTGCCATCGTCCAAGGGAATCTCAATCTTGTCCAAGGTCGTCCCAGGAAAGCGAGAGGTCGTGATCACGTCCTTGTCGCCCGTGATTTCCTGAATGATGGTATTGATCAGGGTGGACTTACCGACATTAGTCACGCCAACCACATAGACATCCCTGCCCTTGCGGTAGTGGTCAATCTTTGCGATCAACTCTTTAATGGCATAGTTGTTTTGAGCAGAAGTCAATAGGACATCAACAGGACGAATGCCCTCTTCATGCGATCGCTCGGTCAGCCACTGGGTCACCTTGCCATCCTTGACAGACTTGGGCAAAATGTCTTTTTTATTGCCGACCAAGAGGACATCATTGCCTGACACAAAGCGCGGGAGCCCCGGGATAATGGAACCATTGAAGTCAAAGATGTCCACCACATTAACCACCAAGGCGTCGCTGTCGCCAACCTCGTGGAGCAGTCTCAAAAACTCATCATCAGAATTCGAGACATCCGTGATGTCGTTGTAATGGCGGAGCCTGAAACAACGCTGACAGTAGAGCTCTCCTGTTTCTAAGCCCTTATCGAGTGCTGACTGAGGCGTAAAGCCCAAACCAGCCTTATCGGTTGTCTGAATGGCAACGCCACAGCCGATACAGTGTAAGGTGTCGTTCATTTCTTTTTACTTTCTAAGTGATGTGTATAAAGCCGTCTACCCAGATTTGCCAGCAAGGTGCCGAGAAAAATCGCACTGAGATAGGGCAAAAAAGTATAGGATAGACGAAAGAGGCCAAAAATCACACCAAAACTGATGACAAAAGCCACTAGACTAATCAGTAATTTCACGAGAAACGTCATAAGTTACCTCCGATAATTGCCGTTGATAGGTGAGCTGACCATACTTGTCTTCGATTTTCTGCAAGACCCGACGCTCTCTAAAGCGGTTGATTTTGGTGTTCCAAGCATCGGTGGTCACCAAGGGACGAACCAGAATGGAGCGGATACCCGCCCGATGAGCTGCTCGAATGTCGGTCATCAGCTGATCGCCGACCATAACTACCTCATCGCGGCCAAAGCCATAACGGGCAATCGCCTTGTTAATACCGTAAGCAAAAGGTTTCATGGCACGGCTAACAAAATCAACACCGAACCGCTCCACCGCACGCTCTACCCGCGACTGCTTGTTGTTGGACACGACCACCACAGGCAGACCAGCCTCTGTCATCTCATCCAACCAGCCCCGCAATTCCGGCGTCCCATCAGGATTATTCCAGGCAATCAGGGTATTGTCCAAATCCACCAAAACAGCCTTAATCCCTTGCGCACGCAAGGCATCAGGTCGCAAATCATAAACCGCTTCGACCACAAAGGTCGGTATATAGTCTTCTATACTCACGTCTTTCTCCAAAAAATTGATGTCCTTTTTATTATAGCACATTTTTGGGAAAATAGCAGAGCTGGTAGCTTGTTTGCTCTAGTTGCCACGTTTTCCTTTGTTATCAATTGTTTATATTTTTCAAAAATAAAACAAGTTCGCACAAAAACACTTGATTTTCTAGGCTAGTTATACTATAATCAAAGAGTTAGTAAACGATTACAAAAAGGAGGGATTTCTATGAACAAGCACTTGTTCACCAAGAAAAGTCAGTTTAGCATCCGTAAATTGACCGTCGGCATCTGCTCGGTCATCATTGGGATGAGCTTTTTATCAGGCGTGGAGGTTAAGGCTGATACTGAAGGTACAAGCCCAGCCCCAACTGGTCAGGGAGCAACCCCGACAGCTGAGACAGGGGTTTCAACAGCGGAAGAAGCCAATCTCGTCGCCAATAGTCCAGCCCCAGAAGTGACCACGATTGCGGTGACCAACCAAAGCATTACCTTGGAAAATGAGGCTATCGCTAGGCATTTTGAGGTTCAGGATGGCAAGCTTCGCACCACCAGCATTGAAAATAAATTAGCCGATGGTAGCGATCGTTTGGAATTCCAAGAGGGGTCTAAGGAGTTTGTGATCCGGTTCAAAGAGACTGATCCAAGCACCCGTCCAACCCCGCCGAGCTACGAACCTTATGCCCAGGATAAGGCCAGTTGGACGGTGACGACCAACTCGGCCGCCAATGCAGGGGCGCGTGAGGGTGCTGTTGCCCTAGCTCAGGACAATAATTTGGGCACCATTTGGCACAGCAACTACAACAATGGTATCGGCACCCCAAACACCCTGCCTGCCCATGTTGAAATCACCTTACCAACCCCTAGAGACCTTGAAACCTTTATCTATGTGCCTCGTCAAGATGGTGGGCAGAATGGTCTGATTAAGGATTACAAGATTTATGCCAAGGCAGATGGTGCTGTCGATTATGAAGAAATTAAAGCTGGCACCATCACTGACAACCCAAGTCAGATTCAGTTTATTGACCTGGGACGTCGCTTGACCAATGTCAAAACCATTAAGTTTGAAGCCCTGTCAGCCCAAAATGGTCAACCATTTGCAGCAGCGGCTGAATTCGACGTCTCTGACCGTTCAGCAACTACGCTCATCGCAGAGCAGGCTCAAAAAGTCGCTGACTACACTGCCCGTATGGAAGCTCACCTTGATCAATACCAAATCAGCCTAGACAAGCTGATTCTGGCTGAAAATGGCATTCAGCGTGAGCGTTCAAACGAAGGGGAAAAACTGACCTTCACTTTCAAACCGCATGTTTACCAAAACGTTCCCGTTACCGTTAAATACGTGGTTGATTTAGCCAAGGACAGCAAGTTTAGTCAGGCTCATTTGCTTTTATCAGTGCCTGAGGCTAATCGTGAACGTTTAACCATTGACACTATCGACCTTCAGTCCTTTAAGATTAAGGCGACGGATCGTGTCCATGATTTCTCAAACCAGGCAGCCATTGCTGAGATGGCAGGCTTTAACGGCTTCTATGCGGGTCTTGGTCAGCCAGTCTACATCAAGAGCTTCTACACGGGTTCAGAATTCCCTGTTGCCCTCAATACCGTTGAGGCTGGCAAGAACCAGATGATTTCTCGCTACTATTCTGGTAAAACCTTGGCTCAACTGGGAGTGGATGCGTCAGGCAACACTCGAACCTGGAACACGGTTGTCGGTGTCGCCCGTTCAGATGACTATCAGGTTATCCAGCAGGATTTCTACGATTACATTTCCAAAATTGGTCAGGATACCTATTTCCGTAAGCAGTACAACTCTTGGTTCGACCACATGCTCAATATCACGGCTGACAACATCCAGTCCAGCTTCAATGAGATTGAGCGTGGCTTTGTCAATGGCGGAGTATCGCCACTTCATTCCTACGTTGTGGATGATGGCTGGCAAGACATGACGACTCTATGGGATTTCAACCAGAAATTCCCTAATAAGCTCTACGATTCCAGTAAGCAGGTTAAACGTTTCGGCTCAGACTTCGGTCTTTGGGTCGGCCCTCAGGGCGGTTATTCTGAGCCTGGTCGACTGGCGGACAACCTGGTTCGCCAAGGCAAGGCGTCTAAGCATGCTGGTGTGGTTTACATTGGTGACAAACGTTATGTTGAGGGCATGGACAATCTCTTTGCCAACTACGACAAGGAATTTGACATCAACTATTGGAAGCTAGATGGTCTCCTGCTCAATCCACGCTCCGATACCGATCCAAACGACAACTTCATCGGTGGTGGTCACCGAAACATGTACTCCATGACCGAGGCTCATGAACGCTGGATTGGTCTCTATGAAACCATTCGTCGGGAGTCAACTGACCCTGATAAGATGTGGATTAACCTGACCTCTTACATTCCACCATCACCATGGTTCCTGCAATGGGTCAACTCCATCTGGATGCAAAATGCGGCTGACGTGGACTACCAAGACCATGTTAAGAAGGATCAATACGCCCATCTGGACTTCGGTAATGATGCTGCGGAAGCCATTACCTATCGTGACGACCGTTACGAGGAACTGGTCAACCTCCGCAAGTGGCAGTTGCCATTTGCTAACATCTACAACCATGATCCAGTTTACGGAAATACCGCCAATTCTGGTAAGAAGTTGGAGCCAAACGCCCAAGGTCAACGACCAAAAATCAACTTCTCTGCTGAAGACCTGAGAACCTATCTCTTCATGCTGGGAACCCGTGGCACAGGCTTCTGGGAGTTCTACTACAGCTACAACATGATGGATGATGAGAAGTGGCAGGTCAACGGTGAGGTGGTCAACTGGATTGAAGCCAACTACGAGACCCTAAAACACGCCAAGTTTCACGGCGGCAAGCCAGGTCACGGTGAGGTTTACGGCTACTCTGCCTGGGATGAGGAGACTGGTATCCTCTCCATTCGGAACCCGATTAACAGCGAGCAGACCTACACCATTACCCTGGATCGCCTGGTCGGGGTGCGTGAGGGCATGACTGGCATGCACCGAACCACTGTTCACGGCGACAAGCGCCATGATAGCACCGCTTTGACCAACTATGGCGACCAAATCAGCCTGACCCTCAAACCTTATGAAACCGTCATCTTCCAGTTTTCGAAAACGGCGGACACCAAGGCGCCTGAGGTTTTGGTGGCAAAAGCTATCGCTGATAACATCATCAGCATTGAGTTTGATGAGCGGATCTTGCCGACAGGAGCCAGCTTTGCTGTCGCAGGAAATACGGTGACAGCAGTTACCTACAACAAAGACCTGAGAACAGCTGTTCTGACCCTGGGCACCCCTCTGAACGATCGCCAAGTGGCAGAAGTGACCTACACCGATGTCGCAGACAATGCCCCAAGACCAAACAAGGCGACAGGCACCTTGTTCGTGACAGCCTACAATCAGGGCGTGATTGAAGACATCACAGCTGTGGACAAGGCGACGCCTCTGCTCAAAGAGGGCATCGAGGGTCGTGGTCCCTTCTCTGTGACAGCAAAAGTCACCCTCAACAGCCTCAACCAAACCATCGCTGAACAAGATGGTCAATGGCGCCTGTCTGTTGACGAGGCTGGTCGTGTCATCTTTGATGTCAAGGGCTTGCAGGTGACTTCGGCACCATTTAGCACCCTCAAAGCAGCTGACCGTGGTACCGCGGATGTCCTCATTCAACCAGGTCAGGAAGCCGTTATCACCGCTGTCCGTGAGAAAAATGGTAGTCTCAAGCTCTTTATTGATGGTCAGCTTCATAATACTGCTCATGATAAGACCAAGGTCAATGACTTTCTGGAAAAATCAACTCTCCGTGTGGCATCGCCAGACTTTGATGGCAGCATCAGCCGCTTTATCTTAGAAGACAAGGCTAGAGACTTCCAGTCAGCCCCAGCACTCTTTGATCAAGTATCCCCTCGTCCGCATGAAGTTGCAACCGAATTGGGTGCGCCAACAGCAACCAGCTTTGACCCCAACGATGGTGGTGAACGTCCAGCAGGCTCTGCCACAGATAAGAACCCAACAACTTACTGGGCAAGCAACCCCAATAAGGACAACACGGTTGAACCACAGCGCTTGACCATTGAATTAGCTGAAGCTCAGGAAGTCGGTCGTGTCCTTTATACTCCACGTCAGATTGCCAATGCGGTTGGTAATGTTAAAAAAGCCTTCCTGGAATACAGCACAGACGGTCAGACCTTTAACCGCGTGACCTTTACCAATGGCAATGCGGACAACACCATTAACATGGTTGACGGTATTGCGTCAACTCCGATGGACTTCACGCCTGTGACAGCCAAATTCTTCCGCTTCACAGCCCTTGAAACCCATCACTGGAGTCCTGCACGTGTGAACAAGGTTGTTGCGGTAGCAGAATTGACCCCTGTGGTAACGGTAACCCCATCGACAGAAGTTCCAGTTACCCTGTCTTACTTGCGCAATACCCTCTATCAAGCAGGAGAGATTGCTCGCGACGAGTATAGAGCAGCTGGACTTGCTGCCTTCGATCAAGCCGTTCGTGATGCCATTGCAGCCTACACTGCGGCTGATAATCAGGAGGCTATTGATGCAGCCAATACAGCGCTTAAAGCAGCCATCGCAGGATTGGAACGCAAGGTAGTTAGCCAGAAAGAACGCCGTGTATCAGTGGTTATCCCTATCCCAGTCGATACAGTTCGCGTCAATGATGACAGCTTAGAACAAGGTCGAATCCTAATTGAAGATGGGGAAGCAGGTGAGGAAATTCATGTTTATCTAGATACTTATGTTGATGATGAGTTGACGGAATCTGGTACAGAGGTTGTGGAGACCATCCCTGTTAAGCCTGCTAAGCCTAAGCGTGAGAGGGTTGGTACTAAGCTTGTGACCCCACCAGCTGATCCAACTCAACCAGCTGTGACACCAGCCCGTATCTTGGAAGATAAGGCGACAGGTATTCAGGTGCTCTTGTCTGAGGGAGAGGATGCTAATATTGTTGCTCTTCGGATTGTGGCTAAGGAAACTGGTCATGTGGCGACCCCATCAGTTCTGAAGGGTGCGGACTACGACCTCTTTGACATCGAATTGGTTGACAAGCATGGTAAGATCATCAAGATGGCTGGTCGTGCCGAAGTTATCCTGCCTGTGGATGCGGGTAAGGAAGTCGCCACAGTGGTTTACCTGCCAAACAGTGACAAGGCAGACAGCCTGCCATTCCGCACTGCTGAGGTGACAACTGTTTCTGGTCAAACTCAGAAAGTCGTGATTTTCACGGCAGAGCATTTCAGTGAGTATGGTATTGTTTACAAACCAGCTACAGTAGTGTCAATCCCTGGAACATCAACTGATGTACCAGTAACGCAGCCGACTGGCTCAGCGCCAACCCCAGCTGGCAGTGCACCTGCTGCTAGCAAACCAACCTTGCCAAATACCGGTGAGGCAAGCTCTAGCCTAGCTCTTCTTGACGGTGCAGCCCTTGTTGCGGCTCTAGGATTGACTAGCCTGAGAAAACGTGAGGACTAATCACACTCTGTTAACCCGCATCTGGTCAATTGACCAGATGCGGGTTTTCTTGGCTCTTTGTCAACTGTAGTGGGTTGACCAATTTAACACCGAGAGAGGACAAAGTTTGTCTTCTCTCGTTTTATGCTCAGTGCAATGAAAATGCGAGTTTTGAAGTTTTCAAAATTTCGGAAACCCAAAGGCATTCCGTTTAATGACCTTGATAAGGTTGTTTGTCGCCTNTTCAAAATTTCGGAAACCCAAAGGCATTCCGTTTAATGACCTTGATAAGGTTGTTTGTCGCCTCTAGTTTAGCGTTTGAGTAAGGCAGTTCCAAGGCGTTGACAATCTTGTCTTTATTCTTTAAGAAGGTCTTAAAAACCGTCTGAAAGATAGGATTGACGCTCGAAATCGTCTCCTCGATCAACCCCAAAAAAAGCTTTTCCCTGACTGCTGCTCGCTTTCTTGTCTCAAGGCTCGCCCTTCAACAGTCACTCCCCTAAATGTTGAAGCCGCCCCTAGATAGTTGACAGATCAAGGAATATCGACTGCCACCGAACAACCGATTGTAGTCCTCCCTTACCAAAACTCTTTAGCCATAATGGGAATGCTTGACGAATGATGCACTCCATCAGTAAAGTGCTACTACCATTTCTTGGTAAAAATCTGATGACTAAACGAACACAGATGGTCAACAGACGTTTCTGCCTGCATTTCCTATACTCATCCTTCCCAAAACAGGTCATCCAAGGTCCTATCTAAAACCTTGCAAATCGCGATACAGAGGTTGATGGTTGGGTTATAGTCTCCTTTTTCGATGGCAGAAATAGTCTGGCGCGAGACACCAACCAGCTCTGCTAAGGCTTGCTGGGAGAGATCTTTCCCAGCCCGAGCAGCCTTTAAACGAAGATTTTTCATCTCTCACCTACTTTCCTTGCTTGAACCAACTGCTCAAAATCTGAGCAAGCAAGGCGACCCCTAAGACCACTAGGCCAGCTCCCCAGTTCAAAGGCTTTTGAGAGGTTGACCACATAAGGTTAGCCACCAGATAAAGCCATAAGAAAGCCGCTCCCTGCTTGGTAGTTAGTCTCTTAGACTGATTTAGCTTAACTAGAAAGACCACATACACCAACACCAGCAGTAACATCACCATCTACTCGTCCTCCTCTTTCTTGTCCTGATAACGGCGATAGAGGATGCTAGCCCCCATGCTAAAGAGGCAAAGCCCTAAAACGAAGAGCGAACCTGACCCCCCTCTGATAAAGAAGGTGCTTAACATCTCCTGCTCTGCTATTGTCCCTAAAAGAGAGGATAGGGTGATGAGCAGCCCAAAAAGCGTGGCAACCCAGCCCATCAGCTGACCCTGTCTGCCGAAACGGTCGTCAACGAAGGGGGAGACGCCCTTGAGATTGGCCAAGGTCATGGTCAATCCCACGCCGCCATAGAGCCCTAGCGCCACCATGAAGTCAAGTGAGATGACATCAGACCAAAACCGACCGACGAAGATGGACAAAACAAACACCGCCATGGCATACCAAAAACCAACAGCATAGCTCCTAAGTAGGAAACTCTGCTGCCGTTCGTCATAGACAGGTCTAGTGTTGAGTCGGCGCAAGCGAGAATCAGACAAATCGCCTGTATCAATCTTATGCTGGAGCAGTTTAGCCGTCCTTAACCCCATGACTAGTCCCAGCAAAAAAAGTGTTGTCAAAACGACTACCGCCCATGCTAGCTTGATGAGAAAGTTATCCTCAGCTGTCAACGCAACCAGTAAGGCTAGCCCATCTACGGCGCTGGTCAGAGCAATGGCTAACCACTGGTTCTTAACAAGGTCTTGTTTGGAAAACATCGCAACCCTCCTGTATGTTTAAGTTACCTTCAGTCTACTCCTTTAGATGAATTTTGTCAAGTATATTTTACAAAAAGATTTTTATTATTAACTTTTTACTTGTTTTATGACTAAAAAAGGAGGCCGGGACAAAAGTCCTAACCTCTCAAGTGATGTTTAATTTTCAAGCAAGGCGCAGTGGTTGAGTGAGCTAACGACTCATCGAATTCTGACGAATGACCGCTTTTTGTCCCACACTCCAATTGATTATACCTAAAGGTCAGGATAGGAATGCGACCACACTGTCTTGTCCTCTGCTTATCCTGTCAACTTAGAGGGCTTTCAAAAATGTCTCCAACTCCCACTGACAAGTTTCAAGGTCAATCTTATCCCAAAAACCATCTCCAGTGCATCGCGGAATCAGATGAACATGAAAATGCGTTCCTTCGTCAATCAACCCCTTGTCGTTGCTTGCCAGAGTGACCCCATCAATCGGTAGATGGGCTTCCAACAGGGCGATTAGCCTAGCTTCTAAGTCAACCAACTCATGACGCTCTGATAACGAGAGGTCTGCCATGCTCAAGACATGACGCTTGCTGATCAATAGCAAATGACCTGTTTGAATAGGATCAATATCAAAAACAAGCTTGAACTGATCACTTTCTAAAAGAATTTGCTCTGGGGTGATGAGGTCACAAAAAATACAGGTCATCTAATCTCCTTTGCTTGATTTAACGGCGGACAGATTGTCCCATGCGGAAATAGGTATGCCGCTTGCCTCGAACAGCAATACTTAATGCCATGATGTTCTCTGGGTCAGGCATGCGTCCATAACCCCCATCACCAATGTGGTGAATATCTGTGCCAACACGTTTATTGCTGAGACCAAAGTCTCTGATGGTTTGGAGGTCTGCACTTTCCTGACTAGTGCCGATAGTCGACATGACTAAGGCACCTTGGGCTTTGAGGTCAGCAACGATATCAGCAAGCCCCTCCTCACGTACGCCAGGTACTGTCCCTACAGCTGGTACGAGAACCCCATCAGCACCAAGTGCAATAAAGTCTCTGAGGGCTTCAGGGTTGACCACCGGTTCTCCCAGCCCTGCCCCATGCATTTTCCCTGCGAAAATGAGGCCACCAAAGTGTTCTTTAGCCAAAATGATAGCTTCTTTGATGGCAGCCAGAGACACTCCAGTTGATGGGTTCCCTGTCAGCATGATGAAATCAACACCCGACTCACGAGCTGCTCTGAGGCTCTGCTCATTGACCTGACGACCGAGGGAAATGTGTACCTGCTCATCAAGGACGGTTTGGGTCTTGTCGACAGGTTCTAAGTTGATTCCAATGGGACGACCTGTCAGGCGCTTGATTTCAGCGATAGGATTGTCACAAGTGTAAAAGCCGACGATGCTCTTGTCAAACACGTCAAACTCATTAAGCACCAAGAGGTCACAACCAAACGTCGCCATCATCTCTGCGTTAGTAACCCCTTCAATCAGGGGAGCAGCTGTCACCACAGTCTCCCCCAAAATCGTCCGACCTTCACTGGTCAAAATAGCCTGTTTGAGTTCATCTTTGGTGATGTTCTCGATGTCGCTCGCATAGCAAGAAATTAAACGTTTCATTAGATTCTCCTTGTATATTATAGGTCTATTATACACTAAAAAACAGCGATTGAAAACGCTGTTTTTTTATTTTTCACGTGCTGTTATTTCCTCCAAATATCCCGCTGTGATAATCCCTGCAGGCAAGGCAACCACACCAATGCCAATAATAGAGCTGAAGATGGTCAGCAATTTGCCCCAATCTGTCTGTGGAACAAGATCACCATAGCCAATAGTAGTCAACGTCACTGTTGCCCAATAAAGAGCGTCTAAAAATTGATGAAACTGACGGGGTTCAAGATTAAACATGACCAGAGCGGAAATAAAGATATAAGCTAAAGCAAAGACAGCCACCAACAACAATGACTCGCTTTGCTTTCTAAGGACCGTTACAATAAGTTGAATATTTTTAGAATAACGAAAAATTTTGAAGACCCTGAGTGATTGAATGAGACGAAAGACCTTGAGCAGGCGGAAACTATTGTTAACCAAGGGCAAAGCAGCCAAAAAGCTAATGGCATCAATAAGGGCTAGAAAGGTTAGGGGGTAGAGCCAAAAGGACAAGGAGCCTTTTTTGAGGTAGAAATCAGCGGTCGCTAGCCTGAGTAAGTAGTCAAAGGCAAAAATAATGGCAACAATTTGCTCGATACCTGTCATGATGGGGCTTGTTCCCTTGCTCATCAGGGGCAACAAACTAAGCAAAATGACCCCAATCATCATGCCATCATAACATTTTGCCCAGATGCTTGCCCGTCCCTCAACAGAAATAATGCTATAGATTGTCTGTCTCATTAACTCAATCGATTCCGATAGACTTCGTACATGAGTACGGCTGCCGCGACACTGGCATTGAGGCTTTGGACATGCCCACTCATGGGAATGGTCACCATCTCATCGACTTGTTTTTTAATATTAGCTGAAATGCCTTTGCCTTCATTGCCGATGATAAGGGCAACCTTGCCTGCGGTGTTCCATTTGGTAGATGGTGTCCCGTCCATGTCTGTCCCAAAAATCCAAAAACCAGCCGCTTTGAGCTTATCCAAGGTTTGGCTGAGGTTGGTCACGCGAGCGATAGGAACATGCTCAACTGCCCCTGTTGAGGTTTTAGCGACAACAGGCGTCACACCAACTGCACGGTGTTTGGGGATAATAATCCCTGTCACATTTGTAGCGTCAGCTGTCCGCAGGATTGAGCCAAAGTTATGCGGGTCATTGAGCCCATCAAGGATGAGGATAAGGGGATTATCTACCTGCTCTGCCATGTCCAAAATGACCGACAAGTCCGTATACGCAAATTCCGACACGCGCAGGACAAAACCCTGATGCACCGCTCCGTCCGCCATCTCTGACAGGGTCTTTTTCGGCGTCCATGAAATAGAGACCTTTTTCTCCGCCGCAAGTGCCTTGACCTTGTCGACATTCTTGCCTCGCAGGTCATCCTGAATATAGAGCTTGTTGCCAGTGTTAGCTTGTAAACTTTCCATCACGGCATGTACGCCGTAGACTATATCTGTGTGTTGCATACCCCTATTTTAGCATAAAACAGGCGATTAAAAAAGGGAGAGATAATTCTCTTCTCCCTTTCTATCTCCCTTTAGCCAGGGATAACGCTGGCTCCTGGGATGTTTTGCGCATATTGTTCTGCGGAAAACTTATCATAAAATTCGCCCAATTTGTTTCCAAATTGGTCTACAACCAACCATTTTTGCATCGCACTCACCTCCTTTCCTGTCAGGTTACAAGTCATCCACACCAATTTTTCCTGTAGCTATATCTGAACGAAAGGTTTCTACTAATTTCTTTGTTAGCTTTTGTCGGCCATATAGTTTTTTGACATGAGAAGTCACATTCATTTCAATATGCTCCCCATCTTCTTCTACAACAACCAATAGAGCTGCTTTACGGTAAACTAGCCAGTTCCCATGTCCACCTCCCAACTCTGTAACTGAATAACCTCTCGGCTTGGCTTCTCTTAAGATATCACGTAATTTCCCTTGTGCAGCATGGCGTTCGGACGACTGGTGCTTCACCTCAACGATTTTCATATTCCCTCCTAATTCTCATTATAGCCGAATGCTCTACTTTGCAGAACTTCTTTCCAATAACTTTCACGTTTTAATATATAGGTATCATCAACCTTAGCATTGTAATTTTCTAGTAGACTGTATTGAAAATGTTCCTTAACATAGTCGAATCCTTCACTGTCAATGACCTTTTTCAATCCCTTGTTACCACCATGTCCATTGGCAATATAGGACTGCCAGCGTTGCAAGAGCATGCCCGCGTCACTCGTTGCCGAGCCAACATAGAGCTTTCCAGTGTGACGGTCCGTAATGAGGTAAACAGCTTTTTGATTGGTCAAAGCGGTAAGCCAATCTTTTTTACCCAAGCGTAAAATCAGTTCTAACTGTTGATAAGAAAGACAAAGGTTGTCATACCCCGGAAAGGCTTCACCTCCATAAATCTCTGGTAAAATCTCATAAACCTCTAAAGAGTCAGCTACTGTCTGAAACCCAAAGACAGGAGCTCGACCCGGACGTTTGCAATGTAGAATAACCCTAGCAAAATAAGGTAAATACTTCTCCACTACCTGACCCTCATAATTTTGTCCAAAAGTAACGCCTAGCTCTTTCGTTACCCGCTTGATGGTCGTCAACAACCATTTATCATGCCCCATTTGGACGAGATTTACTGCAATATCGCCAACAGAATAATTCCGATTTTTATTTCTCCAAAAAAGATTAAAATTATCAACTGTTTCAGGATCGGCTAAATAATTCTGCAAGGGATTTTCACCTGTCCAATTATTGAACTTCACTCGTACCCGTGGCAATTCTTCCTCTGAAAACTGTAAAATATCTTGTAATAGAATCACGGTCTCCTCCTTCTTGTTTGACCATTGGGGTTAAGGTATTGATTGTTAAATCAATACCTGTTATACTAAGTATAACAGGTATCCTCAAATAAGAACCATTCTAAACAAGTTATAGCCAACCTCGACAATTTTCTTGGTCATCTCCCAACAGGTGACAAGTCAGCCTTTTTTTGCTAGACTAGGGCTATGAAAACTCTGATTAACGATGTGCTGACCCTTGACTGGGACCAACTCTTGACCTCACTCGGTGCAAAAACGGCCTACACTCTTCTGATTCTCCTACTGTCTTGGCTCGCTAGGCGCCTCGCCCATTTTCTGGTCAAATGGCTGAGCTCTAAAACCCCACCCTTCACTGCCCAAGACCTTGCCCGTCAGCAAACCTTGGTCAAGCTCTTTTTGAGCCTTTCTGACTACACCATTTTCTTTTTAACAGGCTATGGGATTCTGGCTGTTATCGGTGTACCTGTGTCCAGCCTTATTGCTGGCGCTGGTATCGCTGGTTTAGCCATTGGACTGGGGGCACAGGGCTTTTTAACAGATTTAATCAATGGTGCCTTTATCTTAATTGAACGCCAATACGATGTGGGCGATCAGGTGGTTATCCAAAATATCGCAGGTAAAGTCACTAACCTAGGCATCCGAACCACTCAGCTCAAAAGCAGTGACGGTACCATTCATATCATCCCAAACCGTCACATTACCTACGTTTCAAACTACTCACGGGGCAATCGCCGTGTCCAGATTGACCTGCCACTGCCTTTTGATACTAATTTTGATCACGTTAACAGCTTGTTAACAGAGGTCGGCAATCAAGCCGCTGCTAACCACCCACATGTTCTGGACAGCCCCACCTATCTAGGCGCTCGAAAAGCCCTAGACCAGTCGACCATTTACCGTGTGGAACTGCTGGTTGAAAATGGCAAGCAAGAAAGTGTCTACTACACCTTCTATCAACTATTTCAAAAAACCTTGCAAGAGGCTGGCATCACAGCAAAACGTTAGAAAACTAAAACAATCGGTAGCTCACCCAGGCTACCGATTCTTATTTTTCTGTTTTTCAATCGAGCATCACGATCTTAGCAAGTAACGCTCAATAGCTTCCACGCAGCCACCCTCATCGTTTGTTGGCACAACATGGTTAGCCAGAGCCTTGATACTGGGTTTGGCGTTGCCCATCGCCAGCCCCATACCTGCTTCTTGCAACATGGTACGGTCATTATCACTATCGCCAACACCGATAACCTCCGCCATCCCAAAACCCAATCGCTGACAGAGCAGCTGTAAGCCTGCCCCCTTATCTGCGCCTTGGGCGGTCAACTCAAGACCTGTTCGTTCGGCTTTTACAAGGGTAATAGCCGAGCTAGCCAACTGATCCGCATAGGCTTCTCTCAACTCGGGTGTTTTAAAGTAGATGTTGATTTTCTCACAGGCTTTCTCTGCTAAGAGTTGGTTTAAATCAGATACAAAGACTGCCGTATCCAGATAGAGCTGTCTAAACTGCTCCATATAAAAGGCCTCTATCCGATTAAATTGACTGGACTGCACATAACCTTGCCCGTCAGCCATCACCACGACAAAAACATCTTCCCTATCCAATAAATCACAGACCGTCGCAACAACCTCAGTTGATAAGGATTTTTTTTCCAAAACTGTCTCCGTAGAAAAATCATAAATCAAACCACCGCTAGCAAGTACACCATAACGAACCATCGGCAGAACTGGCAAATAATCCTGTAACTCTGATGCCGACCGTCCTGTCGCAAGGACCACTGTTTTGCCAGCCTCATCCGCCCGACCAAGCGCTGCAACTGTTTCCGGATCAATCGTATGGTCACTCCGCAATAAGGTACCATCCATGTCAAAAGCAATTAGTTGATACATCACTCACGCCTTTCTCATCGCATCCGTCGCATAACTAGCTCGAGCACCGCCGATTAGCTTAGGACGACTTGCAAGAGCCGTCACATGAGCACCACCTAGCTCACGCCGACTGGGGCGCAGGGGCACTTGCACGTGTTTAACATGCATCCCAATCGCCGTGTCACCGATATCCAGACCCGCAAAGGCCTTAATAAACTCAACCACAACTGGATCAGTCATGTACTTGAACGCTGCCACCTGCCCTGAGCCACCAGCCTGCAAGGTCGGCAAGACCGACACCTCATCAAGACCTAGCTTTTCGGACAACTCACGCTCAACAACCAAGGCACGGTTCAAATGCTCACAGCCCTGAACTGCCAAATAAACCCCACGACGAGTCAAGCTCTCTAACACTGTTTTGACAATAACCTCGCCAATCTCCTGACTGGAATTTTTGCCGATAACCCCACCATTCACCTCGCTAGACGACAAACCAAGGACAAAAACCTGCCCTCGCTTAATGCCACTTCGCTCAATAATCTCCTCTATAATCTCTCGCATCTCAACCGCTAAACGTCCTAAATCCATAGTCACCTCACTTAACCTTATTATATCACAAACCCCGATCAACTGGAGCAGGTTCGTTTTTTGGACAATAGCAGAGCTTTAGAGATTATTGCCCTATTTTTTACACAAGGTTGAAAAGTTTTAGCATGAGTTATAAAACAAACCCTTCTACCGCCTCATAAACGGTCTAAAACCAACAATAAGCAATCGTAGGCTCAATTTCTTTAACAATCTATACCTAATCTCGCTTATCCCTACCTATCACCTCAGTCGACAGAACGGTGGTGTTGAGAGTGGGGCAAAAATCGGTCATTCGTCAGAATCCGATGAGTCGCCCCACCTCCTCACAGTTGAGTAGGGCTGTGAAAGCTGATAAAATCAGCGAATTAGAGCCCACTCACCCAATGCGCCTTGCTTGAAAATTAAAAATCACTTGAGAGGTTAGGACTTTTGTCCCAGCCTCAACTGGTCACCAGTAACTACTCACTTCTGTCGGAAGACTTTCGGTGTAAACGAGCCCTATGGCTCGTGTAGCCCAGGGCATCATGGTCTATTATGAGAGTTTCTATGACATTCCTTATTGAAACACCTGAAACTCTTCGAGTTTCAGCGAGCACAGTAGAAAGCCTAACGGCTTTCCTCATCTGCCACCTCGGTTGGAGTGGTCTCGAGCTGAGTAGCCATTAGGCTATTCAGCCGCTGAGACCACTAACCAACCGAGCCCTCCATCTCATATGCAATCAGTCTGTTGAGTTCAACGGCGTATTCCATCGGTAGTTCCTTGGTGAAGGGTTCGACAAAGCCCATGACAATCATCTCGGTGGCTTCTTGTTCAGACAGGCCTCGGCTCATGAGATAATAGAGCTGCTCTTCGGAAATCTTAGACACCTTGGCTTCGTGCTCCAAAGCAACTTGGGAGTTGTGGATTTCATTGAAGGGAATGGTGTCCGATTTGGACAAATCATCCATGATAATGGTATCACACTCGATGTGGCTAACCGATTTTTTGGAATTCTTATTAAAGATCACCTGACCGCGGTAGTTGACTGCACCGCCGCCTTTGGCGATGGATTTGGAAACGATCGACGAGCTAGTATGAGGGGCATTGTGAATCATCTTGGCCCCCGTATCTTGCACCTGCCCCTTATTGGCAAAGGCAATGGACAGCATGGTGCCACGCGCTCCCTCACCCTCAAGGTAGACAGACGGGTACTTCATGGTCGTCTTAGCGCCCAGATTGCCATCAATCCACTCCACCGTGGCATTTTTTTCGGCACGTGCCCGCTTGGTCACCAGATTATAGACATTGTCTGACCAGTTTTGGATGGTGGTGTAGCGCATGTAGGCTCCCTCGTGGGCGATAATTTCCACGATGGCAGCATGGAGACTATTGGTCGAATAGGTCGGAGCCGTACAGCCCTCCACATAGTGAACACTGGCTCCCTCATCAACGATGATTAGCGTCCGCTCAAACTGCCCTGTCCCTTCATTGTTAATCCGAAAATAGGTCTGCAAGGGAATATCACACTTGACCCCTTTAGGGACATAGATAAAGGTGCCTCCTGACCAAACTGCCGCATTAAGGGCAGCTAGCTTATTGTCTGTTGGCGGAACGAGCTTGCCAAAATATCTTTTGAAAAGGTCAGGGTACTCTTTAAGAGCGGTATCGGTATCGGTGAAGACGATCCCTAACTTTTCAAACTCCTCTTTCATGTTGTGGTAGACCACCTCGGACTCGTACTGGGCAGCCGCACCAGCCAAATAGGCTCGCTCAGCTTCTGGAATCCCAATCCGCTCGAAGGTCTCCTTAATCTTGTCTGGCACATCGTCCCAAGAACGCGCTGGTTTGTCCGAAGCCTTCTGATAATAAACGATGTCATCAAAATCCAGCTCCGACAAATCTGCCCCCCAGTCCTGCATGGGTATCTTTTGAAAGGCTTGATAGGCTTTGAGGCGGTAGTCCAGCATCCAATCTGGCTCCCCCTTGACCTGCGACAGCTCACGAATGACCACCTCACTCAGCCCCTTGCCGGTCGAAGCCACCAAATCGATGCCCTCATCATGAAAGCCAAACTTGTACTCGCCCAAGTCAATCGGTGTGGGCTCAATGATTTCCGTTGTTTCTGACATAAGTGTCCTTTCTTTTTCCTACGGTAACTTCTATACTATCTGTCTTCTATATCGCTCAACGCCTTTTCCAACCCCTTCCACGCTAAGGTTGCACACTTGATCCGTTGGGGGAACTTAGACACCCCTGAGAGGAACTGGGCATCTCCCAGCTCTTTTTGTCTGGGGTCACTGGCTCCCTGTACCATCTGGGAGAAGAGCTCTGCCATGGCGAGAGCGTCTGTGACGCTGAGCCCCAACACACTATCCGCCATCATGGAGGCAGACGCTAGCGAAATGCTACAGCCATCTCCATCCCAGCCAATCGCAGCGATACGGTCATCCACCAGCTCAAGGCTGAGAGAAAGGACGTCGCCACAGGTTGGGTTGTGGAGGGTGTGGGGAGCCTGTTCAGGGAGAAGCCCTCGGTGGTGAGGGGTTTTTGTGTGATCTGTGACCACCGCCTTGTAGAGGCTGTCTAGCTTAGAAAGTGCCATCAAAATACTCCTTGGTTGCTTGCAGGGCTAACAGCAGTTTGTCACAGTCCGCCAGCGTGTTATAAAGATAAAAGCTGGCACGCACCGTTGCGCTCACGCCTAGGTAACGATTGAGGGGCTGGGCACAGTGGTGACCCGCACGCACGGCTACCCCCTCATAATCCAGCGCCGTCGCCACATCATGGGGGTGGAGCCCCTCTAGGTTAAAGGACACCAGTCCAGACTGCGGCCGCCCATAGATGGTCACACCGTCCATGCTCTTTAGCCCCGCTAGCGTATAGTCGAGAAGCTCTTGGCAATGGCGGTGCACCGCATCTCCCCCTAGCTGAGTCAGATAGTCGATAGCCGCCGCAAGGCCGATAGCCCCAGCCACATTGGGCGTTCCTGCCTCAAACCGCCAAGGGCTTTCTTTCCAAGTTGCGCTCTGCTCATAAACAAAATCAATCATCTCCCCACCAAAGGTCGTGGGTTCAAATTGGTTGAGCAAATCTGCCTTACCATACAGAACACCAATCCCCATAGGAGCCAACATCTTATGCCCCGAAAAAGCGAGGAAGTCACAGCCCAGCGCCTGCACATCAAGGGGCAGATGGGGAGCAGACTGGGCAGCGTCCACCACCAAGTAAGCCCCCACGTCGTGCACCAACTGAGCGATCTCTGCGATAGGATTGATCACCCCTAGCACATTTGACACATGGCAGAGACTGACAAACTTGGTCTTAGGCGATAATTTTGCCCGCAAGTCCGCCATGTCTAAGCCACCATCTGCCAGCCCCACATAAACCAGCTTTGCTCCTGTCCGCTGGCAAACCTGCTGCCACGGAATGAGGTTGGCATGGTGCTCCATAATGGAAATAATGACCTCATCATCTGCGGTCAAAACCTGACCAGCCAGCCCAGCCACTAGGTTGAGACTATCTGTCGTTCCCTTGGTAAAGATAATGTCTCGGCTAGAGCTCGCATTGAGAAAGCGGGCAACAGTCTCACGCGCTGCCTCATAGGCAGTCGTGGCTCGATTGCCCAGCGTATGCACACCTCGGTGGACATTGGCATTATCTGCTTCGTAGTAAGCTTGAACGGCTTCGATGACCTGCCGCGGCTTCTGGCTGGTCGCCGCACTGTCCAGATAGACCAGTGGCTCATCGTTGACCAGCTGGTTGAGGATGGGGAAGTCTTGTTTTAAGTATAACACAGAATTATTTTTCATATCTTTTAAAACAGCACATAAATCTTTGACAATCATTTTATAAAGTGATAGAACAAAGACGAAGAAAACGTTTTCCTGTTGTTTGTTGCCACTTTTCTCTGGAAAGGAGGAGAAAGAAAAGTGGCTACAGCACTAATTTTAAGGGTATCATTAATCCGTTTTTTCAAAGATGATGACCTCAAAAGTTGCTTCACGTGAGAAAGGAATAGCTCAAATGAAAAAATTGATACTTTCGATAGTCGCTCTTTTAACCCTGTTTAATTTACAAACTGTCGCTAGTGCTAATACTGGCGAAGAACTAGTTGTGTCATTTGAAAAATTAGAATTTACAGTTAACGACTATATGCACGATAATATTGATGTTTCCTACTCCAATAACGGAAACATTGAGGTTGCTACCGTGACTGATTTAGACACAGGCGAAGTCGTGGAAACAATCGAACTTATACCTAATATTCTACCAAGAAGCCCCTTTAGAAACGCCACTAGAGACAAATTCTCACACACTCTACGCCGAACATTTACAGTAGCTAGAACAACTTTACAGCTTGATATACAAGTTGAACTCTACAAAAGAGGATCTTTTAGGCAAATAAACTCAGTTCAAGGAAACTATCTTGGAATAACTAACGCTGTAACCAACACTTACATTGAAAGTCAAACGGTTAACGTGAATCGGTTACACTAAACTAGACAGAATTTATAAAGTGTTCTACACTAAAGAAAACAGGAGAACTCTATGTCTAG